>JAURXS010000133.1 GCA_030654305.1 bacterium
TGGTCATGCGCGCGCTGTTCATCGTGACCGGCGCCGCGCTGATCCACCGCTTCCACTGGATCATCGACGTCTTCGGCGCGTTCCTGCTCTGCACCGGCGTCAAGCTGCTGCTGCACCGCGGCGGCGAGATCCACCCCGAACGCAACCCCGTGA
Source organism: bacterium (assembly GCA_030654305.1). Classification (NCBI taxonomy): domain Bacteria; species bacterium. The sequence goes on from JAURXS010000133.1 coordinate 154, forward strand.
TGAAGGTGTTCCGGCGCTTCATCCCCCTCACCTCCGACTACCGCGGCGCCCGCTTCGTCGTCAAGGAGGGCGGCCGGTGGCTGGCGACGCCGCTGCTGATGGTGCTGGTCGTGGTCGAGGCGACGGACATCGTGTTCGCCGTCGATTCCATCCCCGCGATCTTCGCGATCACCACCGACCCCTTCATCGTCTTCACGTCGAACATCTTCGCCATCCTCGGGCTGCGCGCGCTGTACTTCCTGCTGGCGGGGATGATGGGCCGCTTCCACTACCTGAAGGTGGGGCTCGGCCTCGTGCTGGCGTTCGTGGGCGTGAAGATGCTGCTGGTGGACGTGGGGAAGCTGCCCGTCGCGGTCTCGCTGGGCGTCATCGCCGCGCTGCTCGGGGGGTCGATCGTCGCCTCGCTGCTGCGGCCGGTCTCCGGATCGGGCGAGGGGACGCCCCCGGATCACGGGTAGCGATCCGGTCTTCGCTTAACCTTCCCCGGCGGCGGTCGCCGGCGGCTTGTGGACGTAGCCGAGCGACTCCAGCAGCCTGATGTCGGACTTGCCGAGGTTCGCGCGAACGCCCGCCGCCCCCCTGCCCAGCGGTGTCGCCGGATCGTAGGTCGCGCGCAGCCGTTCGGCGAGACGCGCGGCGTCGTCCGGGAAGTCGGCCGACAGGTCCCGCGTTTCGCCGGGATCGGCGACGAGGTCGTAGAGCGCGGTCCGCTCCCGCCCATCCTCACGGAACAGCATGATCTTCCAGGGCCAGGCGACGAGGGTCTTGCAGAACCGTTCGGGGTCGGAGCCCTGCTCGGCCAGCAGGTCGCGACGCGGCGGCTTCGCGTTGCCCAGCAGCAGGCCGGCGAGCGATTCGCCGTCCAGGGTGTCGGGCACGGCGATCCCGGCCACCTCCAGCGCGGTCGGCAGGAGGTCCACGGTGGAGACGGGCGTCGCCACGACGCGCCCGGCGCCGGCGCTGCCGGGCAGCTTGACGATCAGCGGGACGTGGATCGTCTCCTGGTAGGGCAGGTAGTGCGTGTAGTAGAAGCCGTGCTCGCCGAGGTGCTCGCCGTGGTCGGCGACCACGATGATCAGCATCCGCTCGTAGAGCCCGAGCTCCTTCAGCCGGGCGACCAGCCGGCCCACGTGGTCGTCGACGTAGTCGACCTCGGCCGCGTACTGGGCGACCGGGAACGCCGGGTCCGTGACGCCGGCCAGCCAGTCGTACATCCCGCGGCCGGCGTTCTCGCCCCGAAACCCCTCGGACGACATGATGCGCGCGGTGAGCGGCTCGCCCGGCCGGCATTCGTTGCCCAGGTAGTACTTGCGATGCCAGGGGGGCGGCGGCGCGTAGGGCGCGTGCGGGTCGAAGTAGTGGCTGAAGACGAAGGCGGGCCCGTCCCGGTGCTGCGCGAAGAAGTCGCCGGTGAGCCGCGTGATGCTGCCGGCCTGGTCCAGCCCCGCGAGGTCGGTCGCGCGCGGCGGGGGCGACACGTACCCCTGGTCCATGCCGAACTGGGCGGTCAGGTAGTTGATCCCCGCGAACCCCGTCGTGGCGTAGCCGGCGCGCGAGAGGTGCTCGGCCAAGGTCGTGTGCCGCTCCGAGAGGTAGTCGCGCTCGCCGCCGACGGCGCCGTGGCGGTAGGGCCGCAGGCCGGTGAAGATCGAGGCGAAGGAGGGCAGGGTCCAGGGCGCCGTCGACAGGCACTGTTCAAAACGGACGCCGTCGCACGCCAGGGCGTCCAGGTGGGGGGTGCGCGACGGGGCGCCCGAAGCGGAGGGGCCGACCAGGTCCTCGCGCAGCGTGTCGATGCCGATCAGCAGGATGCTGGGCGGGGCGGCGCCGTCGGCGTGGCCGCGTTGCGACGCGCGGTGCCCGCGGATCGCCAGCAGCGTTCCGACACCCGCGATCAGCAACAGAATCAACACGGCTCTCAGGGCCGTCGGTCGGCGCAAGATGTTCATCCGTCCCCATACGTCCGTCAGCGGGTCAGGTTCTCCCCCCAGGAGACGGAGTCAAAGAACGGTAATTTACGGGCATCCGTCAACCTCGTGCAGGCTGGTAAGTTGTTGGAGCCGAGCGAGTACTTCGCTCCGGGTTGCGCCGGTGGCCTCCTCGGTGACGCCGCCGCGCCGGGCCCGCGCGATCCAGGTCAGGCCCCAGTGCACGTCCCATCCCTCGCGGTGCATCCGCCGCGAGGAGTCGCAGGGCTCGTCGCGGCACTCCATCGAGAGCGTGACGATGGTCTGCAGCGTGGTGCGAAGGACCTCGAGGTCGTCGTCGCGGAACGCCTCGGTCCCGGGCAGATCGATCGCGATGCGGCGCGGCTCGTTCATGGCGCGTCCCTCCGGCGTCGGGTCAGGTCCCGTACTTCTCGATGATCTCGTTCTTGCCCAGGCCCAGGATCCCGTACTTGGCGCCGACCTTGGCGAAGGCGGCCAGGCCGCGGTCGAGGTGGCTCTGGTCGTGCGCGGCCGACAGCTGCGTGCGGATGCGCGCCTGGCCCTTGGCCACCACCGGGAAGAAGAAGCCCACCACGTAGATGCCCTCGGCGTAGAGGTCGCGCGCCACGTCCTGGGCGAGCTTCGCGTTGTAGAGCATCACCGGCACGATGGGGCTGTCGCCGGCCTTGATGTCCAGGCCGATCTTCTGCAGGCCCTCGCGCCAGTACTTCGTGTTCCACTCCAGCTTGTCGCGGCGCTCGGTCGTGCCGGAGATCAGATCCAGCACCTTGATGGCTCCCGAGACGATGACCGGCGCGACCGTGTTGGAGAACAGGTAGGGCCGGGCCCGCTGCCGGCACAGCTCGACCAGCTCGCGCCGGCCGCTGACGCAGCCGCCCGAGGCGCCGCCGAGGGCCTTGCCCAGCGTCGTGGTGACGATGTCGATCTTGCCCATGACGCCGCAGTGCTCGTGGGTGCCGCGGCCGGTCTTGCCGATGAAGCCCGAGGCGTGGGACTCGTCGACGAAGACCATGGCATCGTACTTCTCGGCCAGCGCGACGATCTCGTCCAGGCGGGCGAGGTCGCCGTCCATCGAGAAGACGCCGTCGGTGATGATCAGCCGGCGCCGCTTGTCCTGGTGCTCCTCGAGCTTCTGCTCCAGGTGCTTCATGTCCGAGTGCTTGTAGGTGTCGGTGGCCGCCTTGCACAGGCGCATGCCGTCGACGATGGAGGCGTGCACCAGGCGGTCGGCGATCATCACGTCCTGGTCGGTCAGCACGGCCTCGAACACGCCCGCGTTGGCGTCCATGCAGGACGGGAACAGCAGCGTGTCCTCGGTGCCCAGGAACTCGGTCAGCTTGTTCTCGAGCTGCCGGTGGATGTCCTGCGTGCCGCAGATGAAGCGCACCGACGACATGCCGTAGCCGCGCGCGTCCAGGCCGCGCCGCGCCGCCTCGACCACGTCGGGGTGGCTGGACAGGCCGAGGTAGTTGTTGGCGCAGAGGTTGATCACCTTCTTGCCGGGCGCGCCGGCGGGGAACTCGACCTCGATGTCGGCGCCCTGCGGGCTGCGGATGAAGCGCTCCTCCTTGAAGAGGCCCGCCTCGCGGATGGCCGTCAGCTCCTGCTGGTAGGACTCCCTGGTCCCGGTCGCGAATGCCATGTCTGCTCCCTTCCGGTCCCGGCGGTCAGCTCTTCTTGAAGCGCTCGACCAGGGCGGCGATGCGGTTGACGGTGTCGAAGGCCTCGGGCGACGCCTCGGCGTCGGGGATCTGGATGCCGTACTTCTTCTCCAGGAACCGCTTCAGCGACACCATGGAGAACGAGTCGACGATGCCGCCGGTGATCAGCGGGGTGTCCTCGCCGATCACGCGGTCGTCGTCCTCTTCCAGGTACTCGCTGACCACGTAGTCCAGGATCGTCTGCTTGCGCTCGTCCATCGTCGTCTCCCGCGTCGGTGTGGTGCGGCCCGCTCCGGAGGGAGCCGGGCCGCGGTTCATTCGCTCATCAGGGTCGACAGGTCGCCTTCCGGCTCGCCGAATTCCCGGGCGCGCAGGATGCGCCGCACGATCTTGCCGCTGCGGGTCTTGGGCAGCGACTCGGTGAACTCGATCTCCTGCGGCATGGCCAGGGGCGACAGCTTCTTGCGGATGAAGTTCATGATCTCGAGCTCGAGGTCGTCGTCCGGCACGAGGCCCGGCTTCAGGGTGACGAACGCCTTGACGACCTCCATGTTCACGGGGTCGGGCTTCGCCACCGCCGCCGACTCCGCGACCGCGGGGTGCTCGAGCAGGGCGGACTCGATCTCGAAGGGCCCGACCAGGTGGCCGCCGGTGTTGATGACGTCGTCGTCGCGGCCCACGAACCAGTAGTAGCCGTCGGCGTCGATGCTGGCCCGGTCGCCGCAGATGTACCAGCCGTTGACGAACTTGCGCTCGTAGCCGGCCTGGTTGTTCCAGTAGCCGCGGATCTGCGAGGGCCAGCCCGGCCGGATCGCGATGAGCCCCACGAGGCCCGTGCCCTCGTGCGGCAGGTTGGTGTTCGGGTCCAGGACCGTGGCCGTGATGCCCGGGAAGGGCTTGCCCATCGAGCCCGGCTTGACCTTCATGCCCGGGAAGTTGGTGATCATCATGCAGCCCGTCTCGGTCTGCCAGTAGGTGTCGTGGAAGGGCTTGCCGAAGGCCTCCTGCGACCAGACGACCGCCTCGGCGTTCAGCGGCTCGCCCACGCTGCAGAGGTGGCGCAGGCGGGAGAGGTCGAACTTGCGCACGAGGTCGGAGCCCTCGCGCATCAGCAGGCGGATGGCCGTCGGGGCCGAGTACCAGACCGTCACCCCGCGCCGCGCCATGAAGTCGTACCACTTCTCGGCGCTGAAGCCGGAGTCCAGCACCACCTGGGTGACCCCGTTGGCCCAGGGCCCGATGATGCCGTAGGAGGTGCCGGTGACCCAGCCGGGATCGGCGTTGCACCAGTAGACGTCGTCGGGGCGCAGGTCCAGGACCCACTTGGCGGTGAGGTACTGCGAGATCAGCGAGTAGTGGACGTGCTGGGCGCCCTTGGGCTGGCCAGTGGTGCCGGAGGTGTAGTGCAGGACCGAGGGGGTCTCGGGGTCCGTCGGGTGCGCGTCGAAGGTCTCGACGCGGGGCAGCGCGTGCAGGTCGAGCCCCGACTCGCGCTCGCGCAGCGGGCCGTCGCCGGCGTCGACCAGGATGACGTGCCTTAGCTGCGGCAGCTTGTCCAGGAGCTTGCGCACCTTGGCCACGTGCTTGCGCTGGGTGACGATGGCCGTGGTGCCGGCGTCGTCCAGGCGCGTCCACAGCGAGTCGGCGCCGAAGGCCGAGAACAGCGGTTGCACGACGGCGCCCATCTTCAGGCCGCCCAGGAACCCGAGGTACAGCTCCGGCACGCGGTCCATGAACAGGCAGACGCGCTCGCCGGGCTGGATGCCAAGGCCCTGCAGGTGCGCCGCGAAGGTGTTCGACAGGACACGCAGGTCGTCGAAGGTGTAGGTCTTCGTCGCGCCGGAGAAGTCCTCCCAGACCAGCGCCGTCTTGTCGGCCAGCCCCTGTTGGCAGAGCCGGTCGCTGCAGTGCCAGCCGATGTTCAGCGGGTCGCCCTTGCGGTAGCCCAGGTCCTGCTCGGCCAGCGACCAGGAGAAGTCCTTCAGGCGGTCCTCGTAGGTGGGCGTGGTGGCCATCGTCAGTCCCCTGTGTGGTTGGTGTCCGGTCGC
>JAURXS010000134.1 GCA_030654305.1 bacterium
GCTCTCCTCCCAGCCCGTCTCCTCGTACACGCCCGTGAGGGGGAACGACGGCGGCACCCGCCCGGTCACGCGCGGGTCGTAGTGGTAGTTCTTCTGGTAGCCGTGGATGATCGTGTTGCCGCTGAACTGTCCCACCGCGCCACGGAACCTCTGGATCAAGCCGCCCCAGATCGTGAGCGTGCCGCGCGGCAGCCCCGTCGTGTAGTTCTCCGCCTGGATCGAGGTGTCGAGCGCCATCAGCACCGCGTTGACGACCAGGTTGTTCCGATTGTCCGCGTTGTCCGCGAAGACGATGTTCCGCTCCGCCACAAGCCCGAGCAGGTCGTTGCAGTCGGCCGGGGGCGTGCCCTGCGCGTCGCTGCCCTGGTACCTGATGTCGTTCACGATCCGGATGTTCTGGTGGCTGACGACCGTCAGCTCCCCGTCCAGGACGCCCCGGACGTGGAGGTCGTTGTTGCAGTAGAAGATCGCGTTCTCCAGGCTGGAGATCTGGACCGAGGTCCAGTCGCTGTTCGGCGGCGTGCGGCTCCGGTAGCGCAGCCACCCCGGCGCCGAGACGCCCACTCCCTGGACTCCCACGTAGCCCAGTTCGAGCTCCGACTCCGGCGCGATGTAGACCCCCCCGAACTGGCTTTGTTGACGCAGGTCGTTGGTCGTGGCGGGCATCGGGATCTCGGGCGCGTTCAGTTCGGCCCCGTCCGCGAAGACGGGGTTGTTCCCGCCGACCGGCCAGTCGTTCATGTCGTCGACCCAGTAGTTCCGGTAGCCGTTCATGTGGTCGGAGGCGGTGGTGACCCGTCCGAGGAACCGCGGGCTGCCCGAGATGTTGAGGGTCCCGTTGGTGTGCAGGCGCCCCCCGATCACGTCGCCCGTGATGTGCCAGATCTGGGTGCTGCCGTTCGACTCGTTGTCGGTGAACATGGCGTACTGCGCGAACGAGGTCATGCGGACCCGCTGCCGGACCCGCCGGTCGATCCCGCCCGCGGTCCCGATGCAATCGAGCATGAAGCCCTTCTCGGCGGCCCACAGGGCGTTGGTGTCGACGGCGCAGTGGACGGTGTAGGTGCCCCCGTCCGGCCCGGCCACGTTCTGGAAGATGAAGAAATCCGCAGTGGGCGGGCTGCCCAGCTCCGACAGGTGGCGCATCGCCCGCGCCTTGGCCCCCTCCGCCAGCCAGAAGGCGCGCTGCGAGTTCAGGTTCTTGTGCGAGGCCACGGTTTCCCGCCCGGCCATCGAGAAGAACGCGGCGCCGACGATCCCGATCGAGAAGACCAGGATCATCACCACGGCCAGGGCGTACCCACCCTCGCCGGCGTCCGCTCGGGTCATGCGTTTCATCGTCCCCACCCGCCTCAGTTATCGTAGACGAAGGTCGCCAGCGATGCGGTCCGCGTGGCCGTCGACGTCGCGTTCCAGGTGACGTTGCAGCGGACCGTCGTGATGTCGGACTCCGGCACGTCGGCCTGCGTGGTCACCGCGATCACGTACACGACCGAGGCGACCGTGCGCTGCTCCCCCCACGGCCCGATCTGGGGATACGGCAGCGCGACCGTGCGCTCGAGCGCCTCCTGGGCCAGCAGGATGCCGACCCGCTTGTGCTCCTCCATGTCGAAGCCGGTCCTCCCGCGGGCGAAGAACTCGGCCGTCCCGACGGCGACGAAGCTCAGGATCAGGGTGGCGATCACGATCTCGATCAGGCTCGCCCCGCCCTGTCCGGACCGGTCCGGGACGCCGCGGGTCGAAGCTGGTGTCGATCTCTTGCGTACGACGGTGACCACGAGTCCACCCCCTGGACATCACGGCAGGATTGCGGCCCACGCCGGGATACGCCCGGCTACGATCCCCTCGTGCTGCTTCGGCGCGGCGGTTGGCGGCTTGACTGGAAACTTGTCTTTTCAGATCGCCTTTCGCCGAGATCGGAGGGGGATGACGCTGCGACTCCCGGCGTGGGACACTCGAACAAAGCCGGGATTTACGCGGGCATGGGGGGATCGGCGATGGGATTCCGAGTTGACTCGCGGCTCTTGCTCCGCCGGGCATCCGTGGCGTCACTGATCGCCGTCGCGGCGCTGGTGGCCGTGATTCAGACCGCCACCCCTGCCGCCGCCACTCCGGTCGAGGCCGCCGCGGCGCGCATGGTCGCCGAGGCCTGGCTGGCCCCGGCCGCGACCGGCGGCGCGGCGATCGCCTGGCAAGAGGAGATCGTCGCCGGCGGCCGCGTCGTGGCCCACGTGTTCGGGTTCGAGCCCGCTGGCTACGTCGTGGTGTCGGCCGATACCGACCTGCCGCCGGTCGTCGCCCACGCGACGGTCGCGGCGTGCCCGCACGAGGGTTTGGCCGACAGCCCGCTGGCGCGGCTCGTGGCCGCCGACCTCGCGAGCCGGATCGAGGCGCGCGCGCTCGTCGCGCCGTCCGTGACGGCGGCGCATCACACGCAGTGGGAACAGTTGCTGGCCGGCAGCCGGCCGGTGTCCGCCGTCCGCTTCGAGCAATGGCCGCCCGCCGGCACCACCCCCACCGGCGGCTGGCTCGCCGGCAACTGGACGCAGAGCGCGCCCTACAACGCCCTCTGCCCCCTGGACGTGGCCCACGGCAGCGCGCGCAGCCTCGCGGGGTGCCCGTCGGTCGCGATGGCGATGATCCTCGACCACCGCCGCACCCTTGTAGGCACGAAGCTCGACGGCGGCGACCGCTACTGGCACGCCTACGCCGGCAACTACTTCTGGGTGCCCGACGCCGCGGCGCAGTACGGCTTCCCCGATTTCGACACGCTCAACAACCACCTCGAGACCGTGACGGGGCATTGGAGCGCCGGCACGCCGCTGACCAACACCGACAAGGCGGCGCTCGTGTTCGCGTGCGGGGTCGCCGCCCGGCAGGTCTACAGCGCCGCCGGCTCGGGGACCTTCGGCGTCGACCAGGCCTTCGACGCGTACGTGCGCTTCGGCTACGGCTGCCGGCTGCTGACCGACGCGGATCCGGATCTCTACACCGCCCTGTCCGCGAACATGCGGCTGGCCCGGCCCGCGCATCTGGCCGTGGTCGATCCCGCCTGGAGCATGGGGCACAACCTGGTCGTCGACGGCTGGAACTCCGACGACTACTTCCACCTGAACTTCGGCTGGGGCGGCGCCTACAACGGCTGGTACCTGCTGCCGCAGGAGATCCCCTACGGACTGACGGTCGTCGAAGGCGCGATCGTCGACATCTTCCCGGCGGTGACCGCGGTCGGCGACGACGTGCCGGTCGCGGGGTCCGCCGGAGCGCTCGGGGCCGCGCCGAATCCGTTCAATCCGCGCACGGCGCTGAGCTTCGTGCTGCCTGTGACCGGGCAGGTGCGGCTGGCGGTGTTCGATGCAGCCGGGAGGCTGGTGCGCGTGCTGGTGAACGGGCAACTGCCCGCGGGGCCGTGCAGCGTGGTCTGGGATGGGCGCGATCGGGCGGGGCGGGAGGTCGGGTCGGGTGGGTACCTGGCGCGCCTCGAGCATGGCGGGGGGGGCGGGGTCGTGAAACTGCAGGTGGTGCGGTAGCGCCGGGGTCGAGCACGGAAGCTGCTGGCTCGACGGCCTCAGCATTCCCCAAAAGGGCTGCGCATGAATAACTGTAATACGGAGTTATAACATACCATCCGAAGTGGCGACGTACTCCCCCGGCGGCGGCAAGGGAACCGTCAC
>JAURXS010000135.1 GCA_030654305.1 bacterium
TCCACGGCGAGCCGTGGTACCTGTTCGGGCTGCTGGCGCTCGGCCTGCTGCTGGTGGCGGTCTACGAGCTGACCGGCTCGCTCTGGTCCGCGGTGATCGTCCACGCGGTCCACAACGCGGTGGCGCTGGCCCTGCTGGTGGAGCAGGGCGGTCTGGTCGCGGAGGAACCGCCGCCCACGCTGCTGGACTGGACCGGGGCCGCGGTCTCGCTCGCCGCCGTCGCAGGGATCGTCGCGCTGCTGCGGCGCCGGGCCGCCGCGCGCCGGGCCTGAACCGTCAGGTCTTCTGCGGCTTCTGGCGCGCGGCCGGGAACAGCACGTTGTTCAGGATCAGGCGGTAGCCGGGCGAGGTCCGGTACAGGTCCAGGTCCGTCGGCGGGTCGCCCACGGCGTGCTGGTAGTCCTCGGGATCGTGCCCGCCCAGGAACGTGAAGGTCCCCAGCCCCAGCTTGCCGTGCAGGTAGCGCACCTCGTCGGTCCCCTCCACCTCCGCCAGCACCAGGACCGAACGCTTCAGGAAGCGGCGGTGGAATCCCGTGGTCTGGCCCATGAAGCCGTTGACGACGTTGACGTGGCACTGGGTGAGCATCGTCGGCACCGGGTCCTGCTTCGCCGCGAAGGAGAACAGCGTGAAGTAGTCGGCCTCGGGGCCGCGCAGGCCGGCGTAATCGCTCGTGTCGAGGTCGGAGAACTCGTAGACCAGCGGGTTGGTCACCAGCGAAAAGCCGGTGAAGGCGAAGGTGCGCCCGTCGTCGCGGCGGCTCTCGCGGTCGGGGTCCAGCGGCGTGCCGTCGATCTCCGGCGGCACGATGTCGGTGCCCAGGTAGGCCAGCGCGAGGTCGATGGTGTCGGTCGCCGAGCACATCGCGAACAGGAAGCCGCCGCCCTCGACGTAGTCCCGGATGCGCAGCGCCACGGCCTGCTTGAGCCGCCAGACCGCGCCGAAGCCGAGCTTCGCGGCCAGTTCCTCGTTGAGCGCCTGCTGCTCCAGGTACCACGGTTCGAGCCGGTAGGCGGCGAAGAACTTGCCGAACTGGCCGGTGAAGTCCTCGTGGTGCAGGTGGAGCCAATCGTACTCCGCGAGCCGCCCCGCGAGGACCTCGGCGTCGAACACGGTGTCGTAGGGGATCTCCGCGTAGTCCATGGCCAGGGTCACGGCGTCGTCCCAGGGCTGGAAGTTCGGCGGCACGTAGACCGCGATGCGCGGCGGCTTCTCCAGCAGCACCTCTTCCCGGTTGCCCTGCTGCATCTGCTCGCGGATCGCGGCCGCCCCGGCGTCGTCGACCTCCACGCAGTCCACGCCGCGCAGGCGCGCGGCCAGGCGGACGCCGCCCACGTCGCGCATCAGGAAGCTGCCGCCGCGGTAGTTGAGCAGCCAGGTCACGCGCGCGCCGTCCTGCAGCGCCGAGAAGGCCAGGCCGTAGGCCTTCAGGTGGTTGGTCTGCTCCAGGTCCATGGGCACCAGCAGCCACTGGGCGCGGGCGGTCGCGGCCGCGGCGCAGAGCAGCAGGGCGAGCAGGGCGGCGCGCAGGAACGTGCCCGGCGCGCGACGGGCGGGTGTCGTCTGTTTCACGGCGAACTCCTGAGCTTGAGCCGGGCGTCCTCGGCCTCCAGGGCGTCGGGGTACTGCAGCAGCAGCCGTTCCCAGGCGGCGCGGCCGTCGGGTTCGCGGCGGGCCGCGACCAGCGCCTCCCCTTCCCGCAGCAGCGCCCGCGGCGCGAGCGGGCCGGACGGGTGGTCCGTCGCGACGAGCCGGCACTGGTCTGCCGCGCCTTCCGCGTCGCCGGCGCGCAGCAGCACCTCGGCCAGTTCCAGTCGCGCGCGGTCCAGCAGGCGATCCTGTTCCGCATCGCTCGCCGCGTCGCGCACGAAGGCCTCGAGCGCGGCGCGACGGGCCGCGTCGTCGCGGACCAGGGCCGCCCCGACCGCCGGCGCGTAGGCGGCGAGGCGCGACGGGCCGCCCGTGGGCTGCATGAGTTCCTCGGCGATGAGCAGCCCGAGGTCGAGCGCGTCGTTGGCCACGTCGCTCGCGGAACCGTCCAGGGCGACCGAGGCCAGCCGGTCGCGGGCCGTTTCCCAGCCGCCCTGCGCGAAGTCCAGCAGGGCCAGCAGGTAGTGGGCGCGGCCCGCGGCGTCGCGGAACTGCGGGCTGCGGCCCAGGCGCGTCAGGACCGTCCGGGCCCGCGCCGTGTCGCCCGCCGCGAAGCAGGCTTCGCCCAGCGCGAGGCGGGCGAGCGCCACGCCTTCCAGCGGCAGGTCCAGGTCGACCAGCAGGCGCTCCAGCGACGCGGCCGCCTCCGCCGGGCGTCCCAACACGTCGCGCGTGTACGCCGCCAGCCGGATGCGCGCGGAGTAGAGCCGGCTCGAACCCGGGCTGCGCTCGCGCACCAGTTCCAGGACGGTATCCAGGCGGCGGGCCACGGCGGCCTGGTCCGGACCGGGGGCGTCGAAGGCCAGCACGTCCTCGCAGACGCCGGCCAGCAGGTCGAGCACCCGCAGCTGCTGCCCGCGGGGCATCGCCGCCGAGCCGGCCAAGGTCTCGAGCGTCGCGATCAGCCAGGAGGAGGCGGCCCGGCGCGTCTCGGGCTCCGGCTCCAGCGGCAGCTCCTTCGCCAGGATGCCGGCCGCGTGCAGCAGGACCTGCGCGCCGGCGGGATCGGCGGTGAGATCGGCGGTCGCCGCCGCGGCCGCGTCGGCGCGCCCGAGCCGCAGCAGCAGGTCGGCGCGCAGCAGGCGGGCGGCCGGCACGTCCCGGTCGAGTTCCGCCAGGGCCGCGACGGCCCGTTCGCGTGGCGCCCGAGCGGTCAGCAGCCCCAGCATCTCGTCGCGGACCAGCGGCAGGTTCAGCGGGTTGTTCCTGAGTTCGTCCACCGCCTCGGCCATGCCCGCCTCGATCCGGTCCAGCTCGACGAGGCAGGCGGCGGCCTGCCGCTGGAAGATGCGCGGGTCGCCGTGGGCGGCGCGCAGCGAATCGCAGAGGACCAGCGCTTCGTCGGGACGGCCGTGGGCGCGCCACAGGCCGATCGCGTCGGCGACGCTCGTGGTGCGGTTGGGGCTGGCGTCGAACAGGGTCGCGAGCGTGGCGCGCGCCTCGGGCAGCCGGCCCAGCGCCATCTCGGCCTCGGCCAGCGCGCGCAGCAGGCGCAGCTGGCCGGGCCGCTCGCGCAGCCCCTCGCGGCAGAGGTCGGCCGCGCGGGCGTCGTCCCCCGAACCCTGGGCCAGGGCGACCCAGCGCGTCAGCGTCTCGGCGCGCGGGGCGCCGAGCTTCTCGGCCTCCTCCAGCATCGTCGCGGCGCGGCCGAAGCTCTCCAGCCGGATCAGGTGGTCGACCTCCAGCAGGCGCGTGCGCCACGGCTGGGCTTCGGGCGCGGGCGTCCGACCGCGCAGCAGGCGCTCGATGACCGGCGGCCCCTCGCTGACCGGCGGCTCCTGGGCGACGGCCGCCGGCGAGCGGCCGGGGCAGGCGATCACGGCCAGGGCCGCGAGGCAGACGGCGGCGCGAGCGCCGGCGAAACGGCGCGGGGTCATGGGCGGGCCTCCGCGTCGGCGCCGCCCGCTCCGCGCGGCGCGTCGAGCTCCTGCAGCGTCTCGAAGTAGCGGCGGACCAGGTCGCGGTATTCGGCCGGCACCCGGTCGAGCTGTTCGGCCCGCAGGCGCCAGGGCGCGAGCGGCGCCGACGCGGGTTCCCCGCCGTCGCTCCCTTGCTGGCGGCCCGACACCTCGGCGGCCGCGCGGCTCTCCCGCCGCCGGCCGAAGTCGCGCTTGCGCACGGAATTCCTGGCGTCGAGCATGCGGCCGAGGATGCGCTCCTGCCGCTCCAGCGTCTGCTCGTCGATCTCCCCGTCGGCGAGCGAGGAAGCGATCCCCTCGAGGTCGCGGGCCAGCTCGCGCAGGTCGCCCAGGATCCGCTCGCCTTCGGGCGCCACGCGCTGCTGATCGGCGGCCTCGCCCATGCCGCGGGCCACGCCCTGCTGGTCCGACTGCAGGCGCTGCATCTGCGACCGCGCCTGCTGGCTCATCCCCTGCTCGCCCAGCTGGCGGCGCAGCTGCTCGGTCAGGCCGTTGAGGCCGGCCTGCTCGCGCGCCATCTGCTCCAGCTGCCGGCTGAGCGACGGCATCGGCATCGACATCGCGCCCCCGCCGCCGCCGCCCGCCATCTGGGCGCTGGTCAGCAGGTTCATCACCAGCTGGTTGATCTGCCCGAGGCTGCCGCGCGCGCCCTCGCGCGCCGGCTGCCCCCAGCCGGCGTCGAGCGCCGCGACGGTCGGCTGCATGCCTTCGACCAGCTTGTCCAGCTGCTGCAGCGTGCGGAAGGGGATCGCGCCGGAGGAACCGAGCGCCGTCTCGAGCCGGCCGCGCAGGGCCGCGGTCGCGCGCAGCAGGCGCTTCTGGTCGCGGGCCAGCTGGGGGGCGCGCACGTCGCGCAGGTCGGCGGGGATCGAGGCCGCCAGCATCTCCTGGCGGCGCGAGATCTCCAGCAGATCGAAGGCGAGCCGCCGCATCGCCTCGCCGGCGAAATTCTGCATGGCCATCTGCATGGCCTGCTGCCCCTGCAGCAGCACGTTGTAGAGCGACGCCAGCCGCCGCATCGCCTCCTGCTGCGACGCCGCGCTCTGCGGCGCCTGGTCGCCCGACTTCAGCGAACCCGCGGCCTGCTCCAGGGCCGCCTCGAGATCGCCCTTCTCGAGCTCCGCCAGCGCGTCCTCGAGCGCCTCGCGCATCGTCTGGGCGGACGGCGGCTCGCCCGTCGGCGACTCGCCGGTCCGCGGCTCGCCGGTCTGCGGCTCGCTCGACTGCGGCTCGCCTGCCGGCGCCTTTGCCGCCAGCTCCGCGAGCGCCTCGCGCAGCTGCTGCTCCAGCTCGCGGACCGCCTCGGACAGGGCCTCCTGGCGCGCCGCCGCCTCGGCGTCGCGCTCACCCTCCATCAGCTGCGACTGCTCGCGCATCATCTGTTCGAGCTGCGCGGTGAGCGCCGCCATCTCCTGCTCGCGCTTCATCTGCTCGAGCAGCGACGCGGCGCGCTCCAGGCGGTCCAGGAACTCCTGCTGGCGCCGGGCCACGTCGGCCACCGCCTCCTGGACGTCGCGCTCCTCCAGCCGCGCCATGGCGTCCTGCAGCTGGTCGCGCAGGCGGTCGAGGTTCTCGTCGCGGATCTCATCCATCAACGCGGCCACCTGGTCCAGCCGCTCGACCAGCTCGACCGAAGCGAGGTTGCTCGCGGCCAACCGGTCCAGGTCCCGGTGCAGGCGGTCGGTCAGGTCCTCGAGGCCCGACTGCAGGTCCTGCTGGCGCGCCAGCGCCTCGTCGATCTCCTGACGGCGCGCGAAGTCGGGCAGCGGGTCCTTCTTCAGCTCGCGCTCCAACCGCGCGAGCTCCTCGCGCAGGTCGCCGCCCCGGCGTCGCAGATCGGCCAGGTCCTCGAGGCGCTGCTGCTCGCCCTGCTGGTGGTCGGCCAGCAGTTCGGCCGCCGAGGGCAGCGTGAAGCGCAGGACGCGCGAACGGCCGCGGCCGGGCGCGCCCGGCCGCCGGTTGTCGGCGGCCTCGAGCTGGAGCGCCAGCGTCTGGCCGGGCACGAACTCCAGCTGCGAAACGTCCAGGTGCAGGGAGGCGCCCAGTCGTCCGGGAGCCGGGTCGGCGGCGGGGTCCGCGGCCAAGCCGGCGACGCCGCCCTCCAGGTCGGCGCGGACCGGCGCGGTCAGCGCGGCCGTGACCGGCAGGCGGACCCAGGCCGTGTCCTGCGGCGCCTCGGGATCCTCCCGCCGCAGCAGCAGGTCCAGCCCCGCGATCCCGTAGTCGTCCTCGGCGCGGGCCGCGAGTTCCAGGCGCCCGTCGCCCGGCAGGTCGGTCCCGCCGTCCGGCCGCGTCAGCTCGGCGACCGGCGCGCGGTCCGCGCGCACCACGATCTCGTGCGGCGCGTCGGACAGGCCGCCCAGGCCGGCGGCGTCCCGCAGGCGCAGGCGCCAGCTCAGCGGTCCCGTCACGGTCAAGCCGCCGTGGAACTCGACGCCGTCGACGCTCCACGCCGACGAGTCCCCCGCGGCGGTCACCATCGCGGCCTGCGCGAGGTCGTGGTTCGCGCGGCCGCGCCATTCCAGGCGGCTGCCGGCCGGGACCTCGAGGCGCGACGGCGCCTGCGGGTGCCGCGCCGCCGACAGGCCGGTGTACGACGGCGGGGTCACCGACAGCGACAGCATCAACGGCAGCGGCGGGTGCAGAACGCGCAGGCGGCCCTCGGCGGTCGTGAACGGGCCGCGCCGGAAGCGGTACACCAGATCGTCGCGCGCGTCCGCCAGCCGCGCCGCGAAGC
>JAURXS010000136.1 GCA_030654305.1 bacterium
GGCCAGCAGCTCGGTGAAGCGCCCGTCCTGCGCGGCCGCCGGGTGCGCGGCCATCAGGTGGTGCATCGCTTCTCGCCCGATGATCGCGCCCTCGGTGCGCCGGCCGCGGCCCGGCAGCAGGCGGTCCAGCAGCGAGGAATAGGCCAGCAGCACCCAGCGCGCGGGAGCGAGCAGCAACATCACCGCCCGCAGGGGGCGGACCGATGCGAGGCTCAACCGCTCGGGATACTCCCGGTAGACCGTCTTCGGGATGATCTCGCCGAAGATCACCATCATCACCGTGGCGATGGCGACCGCCGCAAACTCGCCGCGATTGCCATAGCGCGCCGCCAGCGCGGCGGTCAGCACGGCGCTGAAGCTGACGTTCACCAGATTGTTGCCGATCAGGCAGGACAGCACCGGGTCCTCGATGCGGGCCAGCAGCCGGCGCAGGGCGGCCGCGCGCGGGTGCGGCTCGCGGCGCAGCCGCGTGCTCAGCCGGATGCGGCTGATGCTCATCAATCCCGTTTCGACGCCCGAGAAGAACGCCGAAGCAGTCAGGCAGGCCATGAGCACGACCACGGTCACCGCCGGGGAGAGAGCACTGCCGCTCATGGCGTCCCCCCCATCGTCGCCCGCGGCAGCCGCTGCAGGCGCAGCTTCGTCACGCGCAGGCCGTCCATCTCCAGCACCGTGCAGCGGTAGCGGTCCCACACCACGCGGTCGCCGCGCGCGGGGATGCGCCCCAGCTTCGCCATGACGAAACCGGCCAGGGTGACGTAGTCGTGGGACGGTTCGAGCGGGGCGCCGCAGGTCTCGCGGACCTGGCGCAGGTCCGTGACGCCGGCGACGATCCAGTTGCGGTCGCCCACGGCCAGGATCTCGGGATCTCCGGTGTCCGATTCGTCGAGCCAGGGGCCGGTCAGGGACTCGAGGCAGTCCTCCAGGGTGACCAGGCCCGCGAAGTCGCCGTGCTCGTCGAGCACGAAGGCCATGTGACCCCCGTCCACGCGCAGTTCGTGCATGAGCACCGAGACGGACTTCGACTCCGGCACGAAGACCGGCGCGCGCAGCATCGCGGCGTCCAGGACCGCGTCGTCGGCCCTGCCGAGCAGGTCCTTGAGGTGCAGCACGCCCACCGGCAGGTTGCGTCCCGGCTCGACCACGGGGTAGCGGTTCAGGCCCGCGTCGCGGGCGATCTCCAGGAGCTCCGGCCGGGACTGGCCGATCTCCAGCGACACGACGTCCGGTCGCGGCCGCATGATCTCGCGCACTTCCAGGCCGTCGAGCGTGAGCAGGCGGGAGACGAAGCGACCTTCGGTCTCGGTGAGCGAGGCGTCGTGCACGGCCATGTCCACGGCGGTGATCAGCTCCGGCACGGTCAGCGGCCGGCTGCCGGTGCGCTCGAAGGGCAGGCGCGCCAGCGCACGCCGCGTGATCAGGCCGTTGAGGTCCAGCACGGGCCGGATCACGGCCAGCCACACGCGCAGCGGCGCCTGCAGCAGGCGCGCCAGGGGCGGACCCAGGCGCAGGGCGATCAGCTTGGGCGTGATCTCACCGACCAGCAGCACGAGCACCGTCAGCGCCGGCACGGCGATCGCGAGGCCGCGCTGCCCGAAGCGCTCCAGCAGCAGGGAGGTGCCCAGGACGCTCACGCCGATGTTGACCAGCAGGTTGCCGATCAGCAGCGCCGCGAGCAGGCGCGGCGGGTCGGCCAGCAGGCGCAGGACGTGCCGGTCCGCTGGCGATCCCCGGCGCCGCAGGCGCGCCAGGTCCCCGTCCTGGAGCGAGAACAGGGCCGTCTCGGTGCCCGAGAAGAGCGCCGAGAACAGCAGGAGCAGGGCCAGGACGGCGACATCGAGCAAGCGATCCTCCCGGAGGTCGGCACTCGCGGGAGCATAGCCGTTGGCTTGACACCCTGCAAGCGCGTCACTAGGCTCTTCTTCTTGAGGCTCTGCTTCCTGAGGTTCTGCCTCTCGGCTCCCGTTTCCCGGCTCCGCGCGAGCCGAGCCGCCGCGAAAGGATCCCGTGCCGCGCACCCTCGTCACCCGCTTCGGCGCCCTGGGCGACCTCTGCCTGTGCGGCTGGTTCCTGGCCGGGCTCGCCGCCGCCGGCGGGCCGCGCGCGACGCTGGTGACCAAGGCCCGCTTCGCGCCCCTGGCCGCGCGCTTCGCCGGCGTCGACGAGGTGGTCGCGCTCGGGGACGGCGGTCCGGGCGACCTGGTCCGGCTCGCCCGCCGCCTGCGCGGGCACCGCGACGCGACGTGGCTCGACGCCCACGCCGTGCTGCGCAGCCGCGCCCTGCCGCTGCTGCTGGGGCGCGGCGCCGACGCCCGTCTGCGCAAGGACACCCTGCGTCGGCTGGCGCTGATCGGTTCGCGGCGCGCGCCGTGGCCGACCCTTCCCGACGACGCGCCCTGCTCCCTGCTGGACCGCTTCTGCGCGCTGGCCCCGGCCGTCGGCATCGGCGCGGACGCCGCGCGCGCCGCCGCGCACCCGCCGCTGCGGGGGGTGTTCGCATCCTCCCCCGGGACGCGCCTGGTCCTGGCGCCCGGCGCCCGTTGGGCCACGAAGCGCTGGCCCGAGACCCACGCCGCCGCGCTGGTGGACCTGCTGGCCGGCTCCCTGCCCCACCCGCTCTCGGTGCTGCTCGGCCCCGACGAGTCGGCCTGGTACGACGGCGGGCCGCTGGCGGCGGCGGTCGCGCGCCACCCCGACGCCCGCGTGCTGAGGGACCGCCCCCTGCCCGAGATCGCCGCGGAACTGGCGGGCTGCCGCGCCGCCGTCGTGAACGACAGCGGCCTCTTGCACCTGTCCGAAGCCGTGGGCACGCCCGTGGTCGCCCTGTTCGGGCCGACGGTGCGCGCCTTCGGCTACGCGCCGCTGTTGCCGGCGAGCGTCCTGCTGGAACGCGACCTCGATTGCCGGCCCTGCTCGCGCACCGGCTCGCGCCCCTGCCATCGCGGGGATCTGGCTTGCCTCGAGGGCATCCCCGCGACGGCGGTCCTGGGCGCGTTGCGCGGCCTGCTCGACCGCGGGGCCGTTTCGTGAGGCGCGCGGCGGCAGCCTGGGTCGCCTACCGCACGGCGGTGCGCCTGGCGCTGCCGCTGTTGCCGGCGGCCGCGGCGCTGTCGCCGAAGCTGGCGCGCGGCCTGGCCGGGCGCCGGGCACTGATGACGCGCCTGCTGGCCGCGGCGCCCCTGGTCCGCGGCGGCGTCTGGCTGCACGCCACCTCGGTGGGCGAGTACGAGCAGGCCCGCCCCATCCTGCGCCGCCTGCGGGAACTCGGCGTGGGCCCGCTGGCCGTGACCCACTTCTCGCCGTCGGGCCGCGAGTACGCCGCGGCGCATCCCGAGGCCGACGTCCACGACTACCTGCCCCTGGACCGGGCGGCCGACATGAGGGAACTGCTGGACGCCTGGCGGCCGCGGGCGCTGGTCTTCGTCAAGTACGACTGCTGGCCGAACCTCGTCGCCGCGGCCGGCGCGGCCGGCGTGCCGGTCGTGCTGCTGTCGGGCGCGCTGCCGCCCGGCTCGCTGCGCCGGCACCCGCTGCTGCGGCCCTTCTACCGCGACCTCTTCGACCGTTTCGCGCGGATCGGCGTCGGCTCGCCGGCGGACCGGGACCGCTTCGTCGCGGATCTGGGCGTGAGCGCGCCCGTCGTCGTCAGCGGCGACACCCGCGCCGAGCAGGTCCTGCTGCGCTACGACGCGGCGGCGGCGGACGCCCTGCCGGCGCGGCTGGCGGCCTGGGGGGAGCAGCGGCTGGTCCTGGGCAGCACCTGGCCGCCGGACGAAGCCCTGTGGTGGCCCGTCCTGCCGGAGCTGCTGGGCGAACGCCCCGGCCTGCGCGTTGTGCTGGTCCCCCACGAGCCCACGCCCGCGCGCGTCGCGGACCTGCTGGCCGCCGCGGCGAGGCGCGGCGTGGCGGCGGCGGCGCTGTCCGGTTGGGTCGAGGAGGCGGGCGCGCCGCGCGACGTCCGGCTGCTGGTGGTCGATCGCGTGGGCGCGCTGGCGGGGATCTACAGGGCCGCCACGGCGGCCTACGTCGGCGGCAGCTTCACGACCGGCGTGCACAGCACGCTCGAGCCGGCCGCGGCGGCTGTGCCGGTGGGCTTCGGCCCGCGCATCGCGAACGCGGAAGAGGCCCTGACCTTGACGGCCTTGGGCTCTGGCACGATCCCGGGCGCCGGCACGATCCTGGGCGCCGGCACGATCCTGCGCGACCCGACCGGGGC
>JAURXS010000137.1 GCA_030654305.1 bacterium
CGCGCACAGCGCGGGGTCCTGCGCGTGCAGCCGCGCCGCGGTCGCCTCGACCGCCGGCTGCATCGCGATCAGCCCGCCCTCGAGCTCGCGCTGGGCGGCGCGGATGTCCTCGATCATGTACGAGTACTTCAGGCCGGCGTAGTTGGCCACGAGGTTGAACACCCACCAGCTCGAGTCCCAGGAGAACTCCTCGAGCCCGCCCCGCGCGAAGGACGGCGGCACCTCGGTGATCCCGGCGTAGAGCGGGAACCAGACCGTCGTGTCGGTGTCGTCGACGCCGTACCACAGGCAGCCGCCGACGGGGTCGGGCAGACCGCGCCGGCTCTGCGCGATGTGGGAGAAGCCGGTCTGCTGCGTCGAGATGGGCCGCTCCCAGGTGTAGGTCTCGCCGCCCTGTTCCCAGGCCATCGGCCGCCAGCGGTCGGGGCCGCCGAAGGGCCCGGCGTCCACGCCCTGCGTCATGTCGTAGTCGGTGCCCTCGTAATGGTCGCGCATCAGGGACATGACGTCGGTCAGGGCCAGCTTGCGGTAGGGCTTCACGAACAGCGGGTAGTCCTCGGCGCCGGCGACGCCGCGGTGGAAGTCGGGGCTCAGCTCCAGCGACGGCGCCGCCCGCCGCAGCAGGCTCCAGACGCGCGTCGCGGTGTAGCGCTTCTTCTGCGCGGTGGCCGGGCAGTAGACCTGACCGAAGTCGAAGGGGACGCCGGCGCGCGGGTCGTACCAGCCGCGCGCCTCGGCCACGCTGAACACGTTGCGCGAGTAGAGGCAGTTCTGCGGGTCGTCGGTGGGGAACGTGCCGATGCGGGCCATGTTCGCGTGGGCCGAGACGGTGCCGTCGGGCAGCCGCCGCGCCACCCAGACCGCGGTGTTGCTGCCGGGGCCGGCGCCGATCATCTCCAGCAGCCAGCACTCGCGCGGATCGCAGAGCGAGAACGACTCGCCGGTGCTGCGGTAGCCGTGGGTCTCGATCAGCGAGGTGATGACCTCGACCGCCTCGCGCGCGGTGCGCGCACGCAGCAGAGCGAGGGTCATCAGGTTCCAGTAGTGCAGACCGCCCGTCTCGTCCAGCAGCTCGGTCCGGCCGTCGAAGGTGGTCTCGCCGATCGCCACCTGGTGCTCGTTCATCAGGCCGACGACCGCGTAGGTGTGTGCAGGCCAGGGGATCCGCGCCGTCACGGTGCCGTCCCAGAAGCGCACCTCCTGCATCTCGCCGGGCGCGTGGTCGGCCGCCGGGATGCGCCGCAGGATGGGGTGGAACTCCCCGTCGCAGGTGTAGGTGATGAAGGCCGACCCGTCCGCCGAGGCGCCGGGGGTGACCAGCAGGTTGGTGCACGCCGCCGCGGGGGCGGCGGCCAGGGCCAGGAGCAGCGCGAAGGCGAGGCACGGGCGCATGGCGATCCTCCGGGTGTGGGGCCGCCGGGATCATACCGCGCCGTGGCCGGCGGGGAAACCGCGGATGAGCGGCGCGAAGAAGGCCCCGGCCTTCGCCGGGGCCTTCCCGCTATCCCGGGAACGGTCGCGTCACTTCACAAGAGTCATCTTGCGCAGCTCGCGCGCGTCGCTGGTGCGCAGCTCCGCCACGTAGACGCCCGAGGCCGCCGCGCGGCCGTCGCCGTCGCGGCCGTCCCAGGTCGCGACGTGCTCGCCCGCGGCCAGCGTCTCGGCAATCAAGTCGCGCACTAGGCGGCCCCGCTCGTCGAAGATCCGCAGGCCGACGCGGCCCTGCCGCGCCAGGGTGAAGCGCAGCTCGGTCGACGGGTTGAACGGGTTGGGCGACGCCGGGGCCAACGCGGTCCGCCATGCCGGCACCCCGCCCGCCCCGGTCGAAGCCAGGACGAGCTGCTCGGAGGCCATGAGCACCGGCGCGGCGCGGCCCTGGGCGACCCAGGCGTCGTGCAGGTCCTGGCCCAGGGTGTTGGTCGTGTTCGCGTCGCGCAGGAACTCGACGTACTCCTTCGAGATGCTCTGGTAGTGGAGCGTCACCTCGACGATGCTCGCGCCCGCGGGCAGGCCGTAGAGCGTGTCGTCCCAGAACTGCCCCTCCTGGTAGCCCCCGTAGCCGACCACCGGCGACTGCACGGCCTCCAGTTCGGCCAGCGAGGCGCCGCGCGGCGGGATGCGGTTGTCCATG
>JAURXS010000138.1 GCA_030654305.1 bacterium
GCCCTGATGCTGGGTGCGCCCGCTTCCACGCTCGCCCAGTCCGACGTGTTCTGCGTCTGCACCGACGCCGAATCCGGGACCTGCGGCGGCAACCTCGAGCTGGCCGTCCCGGGGTCCTGCACCGTCTATCTCGTGCTCGCGCACCCTTCGGGGACGCCGGTGCGGGCTTGGGAGGCCCGGGTGACCGTCGAGGGGTCGGCCACCTATGTGGGCAATTGGGCGCTGACGGCCGGTATCGATGCTGATAGCGACGATGAAGATTATCTGGTGGGACTGGGCGCCGGCCCCTTGATGCCGAACAGCGCCGGCATGGTGCCGCTGCTCTACATGACCGTGATGGTGCTGGGGGAGGGCCCGCTGCTCTTCAAGGTGGGGCCAGCGCCCGGTTCGGCCAGCTTCCCCGACGGAACGCCCGGCTACCTCCACACGCTCGGGGTCAACACGCCTGCGACCGTCTGCAGCGGCGACTACGACCGGGCCGTGTTCACCCTGAACAACGGCGACGCCGACCAGCAGGGCACCTGGGGCGAGGTCAAGACGCTGTATTCGCACTGAATTCTTCCCGGTCCCGATCCAGCCGCCACCCGCCGATCCCCGCAATTTCTGCTCAACCGTGAGGTCCGCCTGCCGATCATCCTCTGCGATCGCCCAGGAAGCAGGTCCCCAACAGCGAGCGTGCCATGCCAGACACCAGCGTTGCCGCCGTCATCCCCGCCGCCGTCGTCGGCACGGCGCCGGACGTCCTGTTGGACGAGTTCCAGGACCGGATCCGCCCCGGCGGGCGGGTCCTCGACCTCGGGCCCGGCGACGGGCGCCGCGCCCTGTACCTGGCCGAAGCCGGCTACCGCGTGACCGTGCTCGCCCCGGCCGCCGGAACCGAAGCGGTTTTGAACGAAGCCGCCGCTGCGGATGGTTTGGAACTCGTGCTCAGACGGGAATCGTTCCTGGAGCACGATCCGGGGACGCAGCCGTACGACGCGATGCTCTGCTACGACCTGCTGCCGCGCCTGTCGCGCACGGACAACGCCAGCCT
This sequence comes from bacterium, assembly GCA_030654305.1. Lineage (NCBI taxonomy): Bacteria > bacterium. The sequence continues at coordinate 1,034 of JAURXS010000138.1, forward strand.
GCTGCACCGCATCTTCAGCTGGACGGCCCACGGGTCGCTGCTGTTCCTGACGGCGCGGCACGTGGACGACACGTCCTACGACGAGGTGAGCGCGACGTGGGAGAAGGCGGGCCTGCACAGCTTCCGCAACCTGGACGGGGAGTGCCGCACCTACCTGGCGCGCGGCGTCGTGCGCAACCTGTTCCGCGGCTGGAACACGCTCCACCATCGGGAATCCATGCCGTTGGTCGATGAGAAGGTGCTGGACGGTCCCCGGACGGGGCTGATCGAACTCGTGGCGAAGCGTCGCTGATCAGCGGCGCCTCGCCACTCCCCCCCCCGCCTGCACTGCTGGAAAAAGGGTATGGGAAGGCCGGAACTCCCCCGAATGGCCCTCGCCCGTAGGTCATTCTCGAAAGAGAAGTTCCGGCCAAGGATGTGAAGGAGGGTCAGGTCGCGACTCGCAAGGGCTTAGCACAGTGTTTCGGATGCTGCTCGCAATCGAATGGTATGCCCCCCACACCCACTCCGACATCTTGTACAAGCACGAACCCGGCGGGACGTTGCACGGATTCGACGATTTCGTGACAGTTTTTTTCACACGCCGGCATCCCGATAAGTGTATGTTGGAGAAGGTCCTCGCCCGGCCGACAGGAGAATGAGGCGCATGATCAAGATCGTCGAACCGGACCATCGTCCCGAAACCCAAGCGCCGATCGCCGACGAGACGTGCAACTGCGCCTGTGTCTGCGGTTGTGCGACCGTCGATACCGCCGTGAACAGCCCGGCGAGATCCGCCAAGTCCGACACCGCGGATTTGCCGATCATCCACGGCAGACGTGGACGCGACTGATCACGGCGGCGCGATCTGTCGGGTCTTTCGGCACGGTGGCTTGGATTACGTCTACGACGCCGGGACCGACCGGGTCGTGTCCGTGTCGCCGGCCGTCTCCGCCCTTCTGGACGCCCCGGTGCGCGATCCTGGCGCGACGGCCGAAGCTCGTGCCGCGGAGCAGGAGATCGGGGAGGCGCGGGATGTCCTGGGCCTGTTCCGGGCGCAGCGACTCCGCCTGGCGCCGAAGCGCCAGGGCCATGAGCGTCGCGGTGAATACCTGGATCGCCTTTCCCAACTGACCCTGACCCTGGACGAGCGCTGCAACCTGCGTTGCGCCTACTGCCCACACACGCTGGCCGCGCCTTGGACCCGGCCACACGGCGACCGGCAGATGTCGGAAGAGACGGTGCGGTCGGCCGTCGGACTGTTCCTGGACCGCGCCGGCGGCGAAACGCCGTCGATCTCGCTCTACGGCGGCGAACCGCTGCTCGCGTCCGGTCTCGTCCGCTTGGTCGCGCAGCTGGTCCGCGATTCGCGGCGGTCCCGGGTTCGGGTCATCGTGGACACCAACGGGACCCTGCTCGACGACGCTGGAGTGGATCTCGTCGCCGAACTGGGACTGCACCTGCAGGTGAGTCTGGACGGCCCGGAGGCGATCCACGACCGGTGGCGGCCCACGGCCGGCGGTGGACCGACCCACGCCCGCGTGCTCGCCGGATTGCGGCGCTTGCTCGACCGGGACCCGGCCGCCGCGGAGCGCCTGCGCTTCCAGGCGACGCTCGCGCCCGGGTCGGACATGATGGAAGCTGACGCCTTCTTCGGGGCCCTGGGGCGCGAGCTGGACCTTGCCGACATCTCGGTGGGCGCGTCCTACGCCGATCTGGAGGGGGCGGAGGCCACCGCGTTGCCGCCGCCGGGAGTCCTTCCTGCGGCGGACGATTGGGCGCGGGCCCGCGCCGCCTACGTCGAAGCCTGCGCGTCCGGGCGCCACGCCGATCTGGGGCCGCTGGTACGCGCCTGGTTCGACGGCCCCCTGATCCGCTTCTACCACCGCGACACCAGACCGCTCGGCGACACCTTCCGACCGGGCGGCGCCTGCGCGCCGGGATTGCGCCGCCTCCACGTGGGATGCGATGGCACACTGCAGCCCTGCGAGCGCGTCGGGACGGCGTTCGGCATCGGTGATGTGAGCCGCGGCTTCGATTTCGACGCCATCGATCGGATCGAGCGGGAATGGTTCGACGCCCTCGGGGGGCGCTGCGCGGGCTGTTGGGCTCTGCGCCACTGCGATCTCTGTTTCACGGCGATGATCGACAAGCGGAGCGGGCGCCTCGGCGCCGTGCCGCTGGAGGCCTGCGAGGCCGTCTGCGAGGGATTCGAGGAGACGTTGCGCCTGTGGGTAGAGCTGCTGGCGCGCAGCCCGCGTGCCCTGGATCACCTGAAGGGCAGCCGAGTCAGTTGAGCGGGGTTCCCGAGTGGAAGACGATGGCGCCGAATTCAGGCTCCGTCAATCGCCAGGAGGTCATCGCGACCGCGTGCCCGTCGAGCATCAACGTGTCCGTCGTGGCGCCGGCCAGTTTTCCCTGATAGGCCAGACCGCTGATCTCGCTATAGCGCGGACTCCTGACGAACCGATGATAGCGCTCACTGTCCTCGATCACGCCGATGTCGACCGGGAAATAGAAACCGTCCCGGTCCTCCCCGTACACGAGATGGTAGGCGGTCATCCCCTCGAAGGTCAGGCCGAAGGCGACGTTCAGGCTCAGGCGTCCCTCCATGTACGCCAGGCGCTTCTGTTCCAACCGCAGCTTCAAGCTGTCGAGTTCCGCCGGTTCGACGGAAGAATTGCTGCGGCCGAAGCTGAAGCTGGGAGCGGCGCCCTCGCGGGTCGAGAACGTCGCGGAGCCGTCGTCGATGATGCTGGTGACATCGAGCCGCATGCCGGTCGATTCGAGCGCCGGCTGGTCGATGAACGTCGTGCCCAGCGTCACCATCACGATCGCGGTCAGGATGAGGGGGCGCGAGGTCTGCCGGTCGCGCGCGCGCGCCCGTAGCTCCGCCCGCAGCGCTTCCTTGTGCTCGAGGTTTGGCCTCGGCACAAGGCGCGTTTCGTGGAGCTGGAGTTCGAGATCCTCGTGGTCGAGCATGTCCGTCGCTACCGTCCCGTCATTCGCCGCGGTCGCCCGGCATGGCGCGGCGCAGCTTGCCGAGCGCGCGGTGCAGCCGCGCCTTCATCGTGCCCTCGGGGACGCCGTAGATCGCGGCGATCTCCTTCACGGGCAGGTCCTCGTAATACCGCAGGGCGACCCAGTTGCGTTCCTCGTTCGA
>JAURXS010000139.1 GCA_030654305.1 bacterium
CGCGGCCTCGGCGCCCGGCGCGGGGTGCACGACGAACGGCACGCCCGCGATCGCGAGCAGCTCGGCGCGGCGCGGCGAGACCGAGGCGAGGACCAGTTCCTCGCCCGCCGGCCAGTCCAGGAAGGGGCTCGTCAGCATGCCGGTGCGGTCCTCCCCCGCGCGCGCTCGCGGTCCAGGATCAGGGTGACGGGGCCGTCGTTGACCAGCTCGACCGCCATCGCGGCGCCGAAGCGGCCCTCGGCGACCGCGGGCCACTGCGCGCGCAGCAGCCCCGCGAACTCCTCGTACAGGCGCCGGGCCGCCGCGGGCGGCGCCGAACCCGTGAAGCTGGGGCGCAGCCCCCGGCTCAGGTCCCCGTAGAGGGTGAACTGCGAGACCAGCAGGATCCCGCCGCCCACCTCGCGCAGCGAACGGTTCATCAGCCCCGCGTCGTCGCCGAAGAGCCGCAGGTCCGGCAGCTTGCGCGCCGTCCAGCCCAGCTCGTCCGCGGTGTCGTCCGGCGCGAAGGCGGCGAGCACCAGCAGGCCGCCGCCGATCTCGCCGACGACCTCGCCCTCCACCCGCACCGCGGCGCGGGACACGCGTTGCACCACACAGCGCACGGCCGTGCCTCCGTACCGTTCCGGGCGTCAGTTGAGCTGGTAGCGCTCCACGCGCTGCACGCCCTCGACGCGCCTCACCGCGAGCAGGACCCGCTCGAGGTTGTTCAAGTTGCGCACCTCGACCAGGAACGACACGACCGCCAGCTCGTGGTCGCCCTTGAAGTCGCCGCTGTGGATGTTCGTGCCGACGCCGCGGATCGCGTCGCTGAGGTCGGCCAGCAGGCCGCGGCGGTCCAGCGCCGTCACGGTGAGCTTCACCTGGAAGACCTGCTCCTCGCCCACGTCCCAGGAGACGTCGATCAGGCGCTCCGGCTCGATGTTCGCCAGGTTCGAGCAGCCGAGGCGGTGGACCGACACGCCGCGGCCGCGGGTGACGACGCCGATCACCTGGTCGCCGGGGATCGGCTCGCAGCAGCGGGCGTAGCGCACCATCAGGCTGTCCAGCCCCTGGATCTTCACGCCGGACACGCGCCGCCGCAGCAGCGCCGCGTAGATGTCCTTGCCCATGTCGACGAGCTTCTCGGGCGGCTTCTTCTCCCGCGGCTCGAGCCGCGCCAGGACCTTGGTCGACGTGAGGTCGCCGCAGCCGACCGCCGCCAGGAGCTTCTCGGTCTCGGTGTAGCCCATCTCCTGGGCGATCCCGTCCAGGTCCTTGTCCGGGTTCACGTTCAGCTTGTGGCGGCCGAACTCGCGCACGAGGATGTCGCGCCCCAGGCGCACGCTCTCCTCGAACTGGGTCGAGCGGATCCAGCGGCGGATGTGGTGGCGCGCCTTGCCGGTCTTGACGATCTCCAGCCAGGACGTGCCCGGGTGCGCGCCCTTGCTGGTGAGGATCTCGATCGTGTCGCGGTTCTTCAGCTCGGTGGTCAGGCTGACGATGCGCCCGTTCACCTTCGCGCCGACGCAGTGCAGGCCCACCGCGGAGTGCACCTCGAAGGCGAAGTCCAGGGGCGTGGCGCCGCGCGGCAGCTGGAAGATGTCGCCGCGCGGGCTGTAGACGAAGACCTCGTCCTGGAACATGTCGAGCTTCATGCCCGCCATGAACTCGCGCGGGTCGGTGACGTCCTCCTGGTACTCCATCAGCTGCTTGAGCCAGCTGACCATCCTCGAGAAGTCGATGTGCTCGTCCCCCGGGCCCTCCTTGTACTTCCAGTGCGCGGCGATGCCGATCTCGCTGCGCTCGTGCATCTCGTAGGTGCGGATCTGGATCTCGACGAACTTGCCGCCGGGCGCGCGGATCGTCGTGTGCAGGGACTGGTACATGTTGGGCTTGGGGTTGGCGATGTAGTCCTTGATGCGGTCCTGCAGCGGCGTGAACAGGCTGTGGACGATGCCCAGCGCGTGGTAGCAGTCCACCTTGGTCCGCACCAGGATGCGCAGGGCGTGCAGGTCGTACACCCGCTCGATCGGGATGTCCTGCGCCTGCATCTTGTTCCAGATGGAATAGAAGTGCTTGGGCCGGCCGACGATCTCGGCCTCGACGCCGGCCTCGGCCAGGCTCGCCTTCAGCGGCCGGCTCACCTCCTCGATGAGGTGCTCGCGGTCGGTGCGCGTCTGGAGCACGCCGTCGCCCACCGCGTAGTAGGCCTTCGGGTTCAGCACCTTGAAGGCGCGGTCCTCGAGCTCCCACTTGATCTTGGCCAGGCCGAAGCGGTGGGCCAGCGGGGCGTAGACGTCCATCGTCTCGCGCGACATGCCGGCCTGCCGCTCGTCGGCCAGGAACTCGACGGTGCGCATGTTGTGCAGGCGGTCGGCCAGCTTGATCAGGACCGTGCGGGGATCCTGCGTGATGGAGAAGACGAGCTTGCGGTAGTTCTCCGCCTGGCGCGTCTCGGGGTTGTGCGAGCGCAGGTCGCTGATCTTCGTCACGCCGTCGACCATGTGCGCCACGTCGGGCCCGAACTCGCGGCGCACCGTGTCGAGGTCCAGCGAGGTGTCCTCGACGACGTCGTGCAGCATGCCCGCCACCAGCGTGTCCACGTCGAGCCGCAGGTCGGCCAGGATGTCGGCCACGGTCAGGGCGTGCACGAAGTAGGGCTCGCCGCTCTTGCGCAGCTGGCCCTCGTGGGCCTGGCGGCCGCGGCGGTAGGCGGCCCAGAGGCGGTCGATGTCGGCGCGCGGGTTGTAGGCCCGCACCTTGCGCACGACCTCCTGCATCCCCGCCTCGAGGGCGTCCCCGGCGGGGGCCGTGTCGCGGTCCACGTTCACGACGCGTCGCCCTGCCGGATGTCCAGCAGCTGCAGTTGCACGGGCTCGACGGTCGCGCCGTTGCTGGGGCGCCAGTTGTTCGTCGCGATCTGGAACAGGATGTCCCAGCGCCGTTCCGGCAGCGAGGTCCGGCCGCCGGGCAGGCTCCCGAGCATGGCGTGCCAGGCCTTGCCGCTCCCGAAGCTGATGAACGGCAGCGAGAGGGCGGGCGTGCCCCCGGCGCGCGGCTGTCCGGGCCCGGCGAAGCGGAAGCGCAGGTGCTCGCCCCCGCGGCCCACGGGCGCGGGGGCCCCGGACAGGCGCAGCCCGTCGCAGCGGAACACCGGCGCGCGGTTGCCCTCGCCGAACGGCTCCAGCAGCGCGCATTCCTGGTTCAGCTGCGTCACCTCCTGCACCGTCATCGAGCCCATCGACAGTTCGAGGTCGTAGGTCTCGGGCACGCCGGCCTGCGCCGGCGCCTCGCGCAGCGCGGCCAGGAAGGCCGCGCGGAACGCGTCGAGATCGCGCGTGCGCAGGGTCATGCCGGCCGCCTGGGCGTGCCCGCCGTAGCGCACCAGCATCCCGGCGCAGCGGTCGAGCACGGCCTTGATGTCGACGCCGGGCACGCTCCGCGCCGACCCCCGCGACTCCTCGCCCTCGAGCGAGAACAGGATCGACGGCACGTTGAAGCGTTCCACGAGCCGGGCGGCGCTGATGCCGATCACGCCCCGGTGCCAGCCCTCGTCGCCCAGGATCAGGCCCGGGTCGCCGCGCTCGGCGAAGGGCAGCGCCTTGATCACCGCCTCGTCCATGACCCGCTGGTCGGTGTCGCGGCGGCGCTTGTTCGTCTCGTCGGCCTCGTCGGCCAGGGCGCGGGCCTCATCGGCGTCCCGCGTCAACAGCAGGTCCAGCGCGGCCTGGACGCGGCCGATGCGCCCGCAGGCGTTCAGGCGCGGCGCCAGCTGGTAGGCCACGTGCGTCGCGGTGACGGCCTGGCCGTGGTCGAGACCCGCCTTCTCCAGCAGCGCCCGCAGGCCCGGCCGGACCGTGCGGCGGTCCGAGATGCGTTCGAGCCCGCGGCGCACCAGCACGCGGTTCTCGTCGACCAGGGGCATCTGGTCCGCGATCAGGCCCAGGGCCGCGAGGTCCTGGACCGAGGCGAGGAAGTCCTCCGGCAGGCAGCCGGGCGCCAGCTCCGCCAGCGCCTGCGCCAGCTTGAACGCCACCGCGACGCCGCACAGTTCGGCGTTCGGGTAGCGGTTGCCCGGCCGTCGCGGGTTGACCAGCGCGTGGACGCCGGCGGGACGGGCGTCGAAGAGGTGGTGGTCCAGCACCACGACGTCCATGCCCCCGGCCAGGGCCACGGCGATCTCCTCGTGCGCGGCCGAGCCGGTGTCCACGGTCACGAGCAGACCCACGCCGGCGGCGCTCCACTCCCCGAGCATGCGCCGGGCCACGCCGTAGCCGTCGCGGGCGCGGTCGGGCACGAACGGCGGCTGCAGCTCGCAGCGCCGCCCGTCCACCGCCAACGCGCGCAGCAGTTCGGCCAGCAGCGCGGTGCCGGTCAGCCCGTCGACGTCGAAGTCGCCGTGGATGGCGACCTTCTCGCCCGCCGCCGCGGCGCGCAGCAGGCGCCGGGCGGCCGGCTCGATCTCGTCCAGCAGCAGGGGGTCGTGGAGGTGCTCGATCTCGGGGTAGAAGAAGCGCTCGAGCGCCCGTTCGCCGACGACGCCGCGCACCGCGAGCAGGGCGACGAGGTGGCCGGACACGGGGCGCGACAACGGCAGGGCGCGGCTGATCGCCTCGAGCGTCTCCGGCTCGGGCACGCCGGCGGCGCGCCAGGCGCGACCGCTCAGGACGCCGGGACGAACCGGCGCCGCCGACGGACCCACGACCGCCGCCGGACCTTTGGCCGCCGCCGGGACCGGGTCCACGCCGCCGCTCCCGCCGAATCCCAACTCGTACTGCAACGCGTCTCCATACTGCGCCGCGGTCCGCGACCGCGGCGCGGCGAAAGGACGGGAAGTCGGTCGTAAGCCGGGTTCTGTTGCCGCGTCGCGGCGACGACCATGTATCTGGGTCCGGCGTTGCCGCCGGCCTCAAGCGACCTACCCGGGAGTCATGCGAGGCGGGCCGCCTCTGCTCCCCTATGCGGTCTTGCTCCGGGTGGGGTTTGCCATGCGACGCCTGTCACCAGGCGCCCGGTGAGCTCTTACCTCGCCTTTTCACCCTTACCGCGACCTTGCGGCCGAGGCGGTATCTTTTCTGTGGCACTTTCCGTGGGATCGCTCCCCCTGGGGATTACCCAGCACCCTGCCCTGCGGAGCCCGGACTTTCCTCGAATCCCTCGCGGGACCCGCGGTCGTCTCCCCGACTTCCCGGCACCCATCATAGACGCTGGCGCCGCCCGTGTCACGGACCGGCTGCGGGGAAAGTCGGGGGCGGGAGGGTCAGTCCGGCAGGTGCCCGTCGAGGGCGAGATTCGCCAGGACGTCGGCGAGGGTGTTGCGCTCGCGCCGGATGTGCCGCACCGAGAAGCCGTCCAGCTCGCGGATCAGGTCCATCACCTGGCGATAGAACGGCAGCAGGTCCTGGCTCTTGACGCGGTACTGCCCGGAGATCTGCCGGGCCACCAGTTCGCTGTCCAGTTGCAGGCTGATGCGGGAGGCGCCCCAACCGGCGGCCAGCTCGAGGGCGCGCAGCACGGCCCGGTATTCGGCCACGTTGTTGGTGGCGACGCCGATCGTCTCGGCGTGGCGGGCGAGCAGGTCGCCGCCCTTCAATCCGAACACGATCCCCACCGAGGCCGGGCCGGGATTGCCGCGGCTCGCACCGTCGGTCCAGATCTCCAGCACCGGAGAGCCGGCCGCCGGCAGGGGCGACGCGGACAGGCCGGCCGCCGCGGGCACCGACGCCAGTTCCGGGGGCAGGGGCTCGACCGCGGGCTTGCGGCGACCGCGCGCGGCGGCACCCTTGGTCGCGACGGCCGGTTCGGCGGGAGCGCCGCCGTCCTTGGCGGGAGCGACGACGGGATCCGCCGCGGGCGCCGCGGACTCCTCGGCCAGCTCGCGCCGCCACTGGCGCAGGCGCCGCTTGAGGTCGCCCGGCGTCAGGCCGCACTCGCGGGCCAGCGCGCGCAGGTTCTCGGTGCGCTCCAGGGCGAGCAGCAGGT
>JAURXS010000140.1 GCA_030654305.1 bacterium
GCGAACGAATTCGCGCAGCGGATCCGCCCCTGGTCGGATCTCGAGATCGTCGAGCTGAAGGACCAGGGCCCCGAGCGGGAGGGCGCGGCCATGCTGGCCCGCCTCGGGCCAGCTTCGGGACACGGCCTGACCGTCGCCCTGGACGAGCGCGGCGACGCCATGTCCTCGCGCGATCTGGCCGCCCTGCTCGGCGCGCACGGCTCGCTCACCTTCCTGATCGGCGGGCCCGACGGCCTGTCGCCGGCGGCCCGCGGACGCGCCGACCGGCTGCTATCCCTGTCTCCGCTGACCTTCACCCACGAGACCGCCCGCTTCCTGCTGCTCGAGCAGATCTACCGCGGCCTGGCCATCCTGCGCGGCCATCCCTACCACCGCGACTGACGGCAACCCGTTGATAATCGTTGCTCTCCGCGGTGCTTCACGCTATGGATCGGCGTGGAAACCGGTCCCCGCCGGACCGCGCACAACACGGAACGACACCGGCCTCGCGTTGCTCAAGGAGGAGTCATGCGCCGTTTCGCCACGGTGTCCCTCGTGTTCGCCGTCGCCTTCTGCACGTTCCACGCCGCCACGCCGGCCCTGGCCGGCACCACCCCATGGCGCTGGACCCAGGACTTCTCCAGCCTCCTGGGCCGCGACGCCGCCAACACGACCGCCGACTGGGACACCGCCGCCGGTCGGCTGGAGCTGCCGCGCCTCGAACTCGCGACGGTCGGCGCCCTCGACACCCCCGGCAGCGCCACCGCGGTCGCGCAGGTGGATCGGCTCGCCTTCGTCGCGGATTCCGCCGCGGGGCTCCACATCGTGGAACTGTCCAATCCCGCGTGGCCGTCCCTGGTCGGGACGTTCGACTCGCCCGGCACCGCGATGGACGTCGCGCTGCACCCGCCGTACGCGCTGCTCGCCGACGGCGCCACCGGCTATCAGGCCGTGTTCGTGGGCGACCCCGCCGATCCGGTCGGGGCCGGCACGATCTCCGCCGGCGGCTTCACGTACTCGATCGACGTGCAGGGCGACGTGGCGGTCCTGGCGGTCGGGACCCTCGGCGTGCAGTTCCTGGACGTGACCGATCCGGAGAACCCCGTCGAGCTTTCCCTGTTCAACACGCCCGGCACCGCCTACAACGCCGTGTTCGCCGGCCGCTGGGTCTTCGTCGCCGACGGACCCGCCGGCCTGCGCGTGATCGACGCCGCCGATCCCTCCGCCCCGGTCCTGGTCGGCCTCTACGACACGCCGGGCACCTGCTACGACGTCCTGGCGTCAGGCGGGCGGGTGTACCTCGCCGATTACGGCTACGGCGTGCACGTGCTGGACGCGAGCGCGCCCACGGCGCCGTCGCTGCTCGGCTCTTTCGACACCCCCGGCCAGGCGCGCGGCCTCGCACTCGACGGCCGCTTCCTGCACGTGGCCGACTCCGGCGCCGGCGTGCTGGTCCTGGACGTCTCCGACCCCGCGTCCATCCAACAGGTACAGGCCGCCGACACGCCGGGGCTGGCCAGCGGCGTGTGCGTCATGTCGGAGCACACCCTGGTCGCCGACGCCACGGCCGGCCTGAAGGTGATGCGCCACCGCAGCTTCGACGTCGCACCGGCCGTGACGACGAACATCGGCTCGCAGTTCATCAACCTCAACGACCTCCTGACCGATGGGCTGATCGCCTACCTGCCCACCTACCAGGGCATCAACGTCTACGACCTGCAGGATCCGGCGGCGCCGCTCCAGATCGGCTTCACGGCGGTCGGCGGTCTCGCCCTCGACCGCCAGGGCACGCTGCTGGTCGCCGCCGCCGCCGAGGAGTTCTCGACCATCGACGTGGCCGATCCAGCGGCGCCGGTCCTGCTCGGAACGACCGTCCTGGAGGGTTGGAGCGAGGACGTCGCCGTCTCCGGCCGCTACGCCTACGTCTCCGCCGGCAACGCCGGCATGATGGTCGTCGACCTGGTGGACCCGGCGGCGCCGGTCGTGGTCGCGACCTTCGCGATTCCCGGCAGCTCGCACGCGATCGCCGTGGTGGGCGACCGCGCCTACGTCGCCGCGCAGACCGGCGGCCTGGTCGTCGTGGACGTCGCCGACCCGCTGCACCCGGCCGGCCTGGGGTCGTTCCCCGGCGGCGGCAATGTCATCGACGTGGCCGTGTCCGGGTACACCGCCTGCATCGCCGAGCCCTACAACAACATCGTGCACGTGCTGAACGTGAGCGATCCCGCGGCGATCATCCAGGACGCCACGCTGATCATGACGATGCCGCGCCAGGTCGTGCTCCACGACCGCCTGCTGGCGGTCTCCGCGCAGGACGGCCTGTGGCTCTGCGACCTGTCGATCCCCGGCGACGCCACCCTGCTGCCCATGGACGGGGCCAGGGCCAT
>JAURXS010000141.1 GCA_030654305.1 bacterium
CCCGGCCGGCAGCGCGGCCACGGCGTCGGTCGCGGCGGCGCGCGCGGCGTCGAAGCGCGTGCCCCGGTCCTGCTCGGCGCGCATGCTCGCGCTGGCGTCCAGCACCACCAGCAGCGCCGCCGGCGCCGTCGTCGCGGCGTCCCGCCCGCCCAGCCGCGGACGGGCCGCCCCGGCGACGACCAGCAGGATCGCCAGCATGCGCAGCAGCAGCAGCAGCCAGCGCCGCACCCCGAGCGCCCGCGAGCGCCGCGCCTGCACCTCCTCGAGGAAGCGCAGGTCGCTGAAGGCGATCTCGCGCACGCGCCGCCGCTGCAGCAGATGCAGCAGCAGCGGCACGGCCGCGGCCGCGGCGCCGAACAGCAGGCCGGGGTTCAGGAAGGTCAGCGGCACGTCGTCATGCTCCGATCAGGCCAACCGGCGCCGCTTGGACAGGTACGCGAGCAGGGCGCGGTCGAACGGGGTGTCGGTCGACGTCTCGACCAGGTCGATGCGCTCGCGGCGGCACGCCCCGCGCACCTCGCCGCGCCAGGCCTCGAAGCGCTCGCGGTAGGCCGCGCGGGCGTGGGCCGGCTCCAGGCGCAGGGTGCGGTCGGGCCGTTCCAGGTCCCGGAAGCGGGCCTCCCCCTTGAAGTCAAGGTCCAGCTCGCGCGGGTCCAACACCTGGAAGACGATCACCTCGTGCCCGCGGTGGCGGAAGTGGCGCAGCCCGTCGGCGACCTCCGCCGGGGAATCCATCAGGTCGGAGATCAGCACCACCAGGCCGCGCCGCGGCAGGCGCTCGGCCACCTCGTGCAGGACCGGGCCCAGGGCGGTGCCGCGGCCGGCCGGCAGGTCGTCGAGGTGCTTCAGGATCTCGAAGAGCTGCCGGCGAACGGCGCGGGCCGGCACCGATCCCAGCCGCCGGCTGTCGAACAGCTCCAGCCCCACGGCGTCGTTCTGCCGCAGCAGCAGGCGCGCCAGGCTGGCCGCGAGCAGCCGCGCGTAGGCCAGCTTCGTCGGCCGGGCCGCGTCCGAGCCGTAGCCCATGCTGGCCGAGCAGTCGACCAGCAGCGTGGCGCGCAGGTTGGTCTCCTCGCTGAAGACCTTCCGGTAGAGGCGGTCGCTCTTGGCGTAGACGCGCCAGTCGACGTGGGTGACCGGCTCGCCGGGGAAGCAGGCGCGGTACTCGGCGAACTCCGACGAGAAGCCGTGGAAGGGGCTGCGGTGCAGGCCGACCAGGAAGCCCTCGACGACCAGGCGCGCGATGAGGTCCAGACGACCCAGAGCGGCGAACTCGGCCGGCGAGACGGTCGCCGTGCTCACGCGGGAACCTCGTCGAGCAGGCGGTCGATGATGCGGTCCTTGGCGACGCCCTCGGCCTCGGCGTGGAAATTGGCGACCAGCCGGTGGCGCAGCACCGGGTGCGCCAGCGCGCGCACGTCCTCCAGGGCGGCGGTGGGGCGGCCCGCCAGCAGAGCCCGCGCCTTGGCACCGAGCAGCAGGGCCTGGCCGGCGCGCGGGCCCGCGCCCCAGGCCAGGAACTCGCGCGCCACCGCGGCGGCTTCCGGCGTGTCGGGCCGGGTCGCGCGGGCGAGCGCCACCGCGTAGCGCACCACGTTCTGGGCGGCGGGCGCCGCGTGTACCACCGCGCGCGCGTCCAGCACGCCGGCGGCGTCCAGGACCCGCTCGGGCGTCGCCGGGACGGCCCCGGTCGTCGCCTCCACGATGGCGATCTCCTCGTCGCGCTCGGGGTAGCCGATCAGGATGTTCAGCAGGAAGCGGTCGAGCTGCGCCTCGGGCAACGGGTAGGTCCCCTCCTGCTCGATGGGGTTCTGGGTCGCCAGCACGAAGAAGGGCGCGGGCAGATCGTGGGTCAGGCCGCCCGCGGTGACGCGGTGCTCCTGCATGGCCTGCAGCAGGGCCGCCTGCGTCTTGGGCGGCGTGCGGTTGATCTCGTCGGCCAGCACCAGGTTGGCGAACACGGGCCCCGGCACGAAGCGGAAGTTGCGGCGGCCGGCGAGCTTGTCCTCCTCGAGGATCTCCGAGCCGGTGATGTCGCCCGGCATGAGGTCGGGCGTGAACTGGATGCGCGAGAACGACAGGTCCAGCACCCGGGCCAGGGTCCCGATCAGCAGCGTCTTGGCCAGGCCGGGCACGCCCTCCAGCAGGACGTGGCCGCCGGCGAACAGCCCGATCAGCATCTCGTCGACGACGCGGCCCTGGCCGATGATCACCTTGCCGATCTCCCGCCGCAGGTCCTCGCTGGCCCGCAGCAAACCGTCGATCCGCGCGCTCTGGTCCACCATCGCCTCCGCAGGGTGGGGGGATCGCACCGGCGCCGGCGGCGCGCCGGCTCCTGGCCGCCTTAATGTAGGCGAGGAACGGCCCCGTCTCAACCGCGCCGATTTTTCACCGAATTCCTGGTTGCAGCAAAGGCCGCGCGCGGTGATCCTGGGGGCGCCCCCAACCTGGAGAAAACGTGGACAAGAAGTTCTACCGCAACATCGAAGACGTCCTGCGCCGCATCGACGCCTCCCGCTCCGCCGAGGACATGCTGCGCGAGACCCTGCGGGAGATCGTGGCCGTCTGCGCCGAGCAGTACGGCATCGAGAGCGGGCGCCTCTACCGCGAGCAGGACGACCAGTTCACCCTGATCGAGAGCGTCGGGGAATACGGGGAGAGCATCACCGGCCTGGCCGTGTCCCGGGAATACCCGGTCATCAAGGAGCTGCTCCAGCACCGCCTGGTGATGATCTCGCCGGAGTCCCCCGGTTTCGACCCCGAGATCGAGTACCGGTTCAGCCACTTCAACTACGCCGCCGTGATGGTGGGCGAGTCGCCGGCCTACATCCTGAGCTTCGGCATCCGCCGCGGCGACGACGACGGCGACCTGCACTTCATCCTCGAGACCATCCGCACCGCCGTCGGCCTGAAGCTGCGCCAGAGCAGCCTCGAGAACCAGCTGCGCCAGGCCCAGCAGATCCAGCAGAGCCTGCTGCCGCGGCGCCTGCCCGAGCTGCCGGGCTTCGACCTGGCCGCCCTCTCGATCCCCGCCGACGAGGTCGGCGGCGACGTCTACGACGCGCAGGAGGTCGAGGTCGGCGTGCTCTGCCTGTCGATCGCCGACGCCAGCGGCCACGGCCTGCCCGCCGCGCTGCAGGCCCGCGACGTCGTCACCGGCCTGCGCATGGGCATGACCGAGGAGCACAAGATCAGCACCACGGTCCAGAAGCTGAACCGCGTCATCCACCAGAGCGGCCTGGTCAGCCGCTTCGTGTCGCTGTTCTACGGCGAACTGGAGGAGACCGGCAGCCTGTCCTTCGTCAACGGGGGCCACTGCCCGCCGCTGCTGTTCAGCACCGCCGGCGAAGTCTTCGAGCTGCCCGGCAACGGGCCCGTGCTCGGGCCCCTGCCCGACGCCGTCTACCGCCGCAGCTTCGCCAACATCCACCCCGGCGAGGTGCTGGTGATGTTCACCGACGGCCTCCTGGAGCGCAAGCGGCGCGACCCCGACGCCGACCCGCCCGACGTCGAGGAGTACGGCGTCGGTCGCATCATCGCCACCGTGCAGGCCCACGTGCACCGCACCGCGGCGGAGATCGTGGCGGCGCTGATGGAGTCGGTGCGGCTCTTCGGCGCCGGCGCGCCCTGGGAGGACGACGTCACCGTGTTCGTGGTGCGACGCCTGACGAAGCGGGAATACAGCCCGAAGTCGGTGCTGGACGCGGTGTCGCGGCGGACCTCGCCGCTGCAGCAGGTCGGGGACTAGTCGCCGCGCTCGACGAGCCGGTACAGGGCGTAGGTCCACGGCTCGGCCTCGCCCAGACCGACCGAGGCGATCCCGCAGGTCGAGAGCAGCTCGAAGTCCACGCCGCCGACCGTGCGCCCCGCCCAGCGCGGCGGCCCCAGCGTGCGGTCGAAGAGGTAGTTCGGCACTTCCAGCTCCAGCCAGCGCCCGCTGGCGACCATCGCCTCGAACCCCATGTCGCGACCCAGCGAGCGCACCTCGGGGCTGACCAGCCCCGCCAGGTCCATGATCCGCCGCTCGCTGGCGTAGCCCACCGCCCCGATGTCCAGCGCCGCCACCACCGCGTCGGGCGGCGTGTTGTCCCGCAGCCACAGCCCCGTAGCGGTGAAGCACTCCTCGATGCCGCGGGTGAAGGTCGTCGCGTAGGGGCGCACCTTGACCGCGAGCAGGGCGCCGTTGGCCAGCAGCGCCAGCGCCGCGGTCGCCGCCAGGACGCGCCGCGCGGCGTCGGCGTGCGCGGGCATGCGGCGGACCATGGCCGCCGCGAGCGCGGCGCCCGCCAGCAGCAGCGGCGCGTGCAGCGGCGACAGGTAGCGCGAGATGGTCCAGACCTGCTTCACGGCGTAGCCGCCCACCAGCGCCGCGGCCCAGGTGAGGGCGATGCCCGCCAGCGCCAGCGCGCGGGGGCCGAAGGTGGGCCCCTCCCCGCCGGCCTCGCCGCGCCGCCGCGCGGCCGCGAAGCGCAGCGCGACGAACAGCAGCCCCAGCCACAGCGCTCCCTGCACCACGCCGATCTGCTCCAGGGAGCGGGTCAGGTGGCTGGCGAGGCTGGCGGGGTCGAGGTTCGGGGCGTAGCTCTTAGCCGCGGCGGTGCCCGGGACCAGGCGCCCGAACGCGCCGCGGGCGTAGACGAACCACGGCCCGGCCACCAGCAGCCAACCCGCCGCGGCCTGCGCCAGCGAGACGGCGGTGGTGCGTCCGGGATGCCGGCGCCGCTGCAGCCACAGCAGCCACGGCAGCGCCGTCGGCGCCAGCACCGCGATCTCGGGCCGCACCAGCGTGCCCAGGCCCCAGGCCGCGCCCCAGGCGACCCAGGCGGTGGGGCCCGCGGCGACCGCCGGCCCCAGCAGCACCAGCAGCAGGGCGCCGGCCAGCGGCGTCTCCATGCCCGACATCGTCCAGCGCAGGAACCACGCGTCGGCCGCGACCAGCACCAGCAGCACGGGCCGCCACGAGGTGGGCAGCGACAGCCGCGACAGCAGCCGGTCGGCCGTCAGCAGCAGCGCCGCGCCCGACAGCAGCCCCAGCAGACGCACCGCGACCAGCGGCGCGAGGCCCAGCTTCATCAGGAAGACCAGGGAGAAGATCCACAGCGGGGCGGTCGAGCCGTAGGTGGGCTCGCCGGGATTGAAGGCGAACTCCCCGCGTTCGGCGAGGTTGTGGGCGTAGCGCAGGTGGATCCAGGTGTCGTCGGTCTGGTAGCCCCAGAGCAGCACGGCGCCGGCCGTCAGCACGGCGAAGGCCGCTACCAGTCCCCACGCACGCGTTCGCACCGACAACCCTCCGTCGTGCCGCACACGTGTCACGCCGGACCGTGGGCGGGCGCTCGCCGCCGGCTTCCTGCCGGCGGCTCGCTCGACTTCCGCGGTCCTCCGCCATCCTGGCTACGGACCGCTCCAGACGCCGCCCACGGTCCGGCGTGACGCGTGTGCGGCGCGACCGCATGGTGTCGGTGCGATCGTGGGTGGGACTGTAGCCGCTTCACCTGTGTGGAGCCAGTCCCATGTTGCTCCCTGACGTCGCCCTCCTCAGAGGCGGCGAGACGGGACCGTCACGCAGGCCCTGACGCCAGGAGGGCGTCAGGGCCGAAGTGCCGAGCGCCCCCGCCGCAGGAGGCGGCGGGGGCGCGAGTCCCGACTCGCCGCCCCTGAGCAGGACAACGATCAGGTGAGGAACATGGGAAGGCCTTCCACGTCGTGGATGCGGGCGCGGTACTCGCGGGTGTCGTAGTACTTGGCGACGTCCACGCGCTTGGTCCCCGCCACGATCGAGGCCAGATCCACGGCCGTGTACTTGCCGCTCTGCAGGGCCGTCATGTAGCCGCTGCGGCCGGCGATGAGGTGGTCCATGGCCAGGTTGCCGAAGTTCATCGCCACCATGCGGTCCATGGCGTCGGGGGCGCCGCAGCGCATCAGGTAGCCCAGCGACTGGTACATGATGTCGACGCCGGTGCGCCGCTTGATCTCGTCGGCGGTGTGCTTGCCGATGCCGCCGAGCTTCTGGTGGCCGTAGGCGTCGGTCTCGCCCTGCTGGTGGATCGTGCCGTCGATCTCCTGCGCTCCCTCGCTGATGGTCATGATCGCGTAGTTGCTCGGGTTCTGGCGCCTGTCCGCGACCAGCTTTTCCGCCAGGGACTCCATGTCGAACGGCACCTCGGAGATGATGGAGCGGTCGACCCCGGCCAGGTAGCTGACGATCAGGGCCGTCTCGCCGCTGTTGCGCCCGAACAGCTCCACGATGCCGATGCGCTCGTGGCTGCCGATGGGCGTGCGCAGCTGCGTGATCGCCTCGACGGAGCGAGTGACCGCCGTGCCGAAGCCGATGCAGTAGTCGGTGCCGTAGACGTCGTTGTCCATGGTCTTGGGCACGGCCATGATCGGGAAGCCCGTCTCGTGCAGGCGCGCGGCGTAGCTCAGGGTGTCGTCGCCGCCGATGGGGATCAGGGCGTCGACCTGCAGGTCCTCCAGCGCGGCGAGCACGTGCTCGGTGATGTCGGCGGGGTAGGTCATGCCCGCCCGCTTGACGTGCTCGAACATGTCCTTCTCGCGCACCTTCGCCGGGTTGGTGCGCGAGGAGTGCAGGAAGGTGCCGCCGGTGCGGTCGATCGTGCGCACGGTGTTCCAGGTCAGCGGCTGCAGCCAGCGGGCGTTCCACTCGGACTCGCCCGGCTTGTAGCCGGACAGGGACTCCCAGCCACGGCGCAGCCCCAGCACCTCCCAGCCCTCCTGCAGCGCGCGCCAGACGACCTGCTTGATGCAGGCGTTCAGGCCCGGGACGTCGCCGCCGCCGGTGAGGATCGCGATCTTCTTCTTGCGGGCCATGTCGGTCCTTCCTTCCCGGCGGTTCAGTCCGCCGACCCGTAACAGTGGCAGCCCTCGCCCAGGAACGTGCCGCGGCAGGACATCTTCGCCAGGGCGCGCACGTCGTCCTCGGTCAGGCCGAACAGATCCATCGCCAGTTCGTACTCGCGCGACAGGGTCGTGCTCGAGACGGTGGGGTTGTCGGTGCAGAGCGCGACCTTCACACCGGCGTCCAGGAAGCGCGGCAGCGGGTGGTCGCGCAGGTCGGCGACCGCTCCGGTCTGCACGTTGGAGCTGAGGCAGACCTCCAGGTAGACGCCGTCGCGCGCCAGGCGGCGCATCAGCTCGGGGTCCTGCCCCGCCGAGGTGCCGTGGCCGATGCGCTGCGGCCCCAGGTTGTCCAGCGCCTCCCAGATGCGCCCGGGCCCCTCGCTCTCGCCGGCGTGGACGGTCCGGTGCAGGCCCATGCGCTCGGCCAGCTCGTAGGCCTCGCGGAACAGCACGGGCGGGAACGGCGACTCCGGCCCGGCGATGTCGAAGCCGACCACCCCGACGCGAGAGTGGTACTGCTCCTTCTCGCCGACGATCTCGCGCAGCAGGATCTTCGCCATGTTGCCGCCGTGGCTGCGCATGGCGATCACCACGATGCCGCAGCGGAAGTCGGGGTGCGCGTCGGCGAAGCGCATCAGGCCCTTGCGCGTGGCGTTCAGGACCTGGCGGTTCGACAGCCCGGCGCGGCGGTGGATCAGCGGGTTGATCCGCAGCTCCAGCAGCCGCACCCCGTCGGCGTACGCGTCCTCGGCGATCTCGAAGGCCACGCGCTTGATGGTGTCGTAGAACTGGGTGTACTGCAGCGGCACGTGGAACTTGTCCAGGTAGTCGATGAGGGACCGGTCCTGGGCGTCGTCCCACTGCAGGTAGTGCCGGAAGGCCTCGAAGTCGAGACCCGGCACCGCGGAGTAGTACTTCTCGGACATCTCCCACAGCGTCGCCGGTCGGATGGCGCCGTCGAAGTGACGGTGCAGCTCGGCGAGCGGGAGGGTCGCGAGGAATTCGCGTCGGTGCGTGGCGTTCATGCCACCTCCCTCGTGTCGTTTCCCATTTTTTGCTGGCACAAGGATAGGCAGCGGAAGGCGGACTGTCCACCGGGACGAGGGACGCCCGCGGCCGGGCGGGGGCCGGCCGCGGGCGTCGGGTTTCGCGACCGCCATCTACTTGCCGTCGCGCAGCTTGCCGGGGAGGCTCAGGAACTCCTGCCGCTCGATGAAGCCGCTGCGATCCCGGTCGAAGTAGGCGAATTTCGCGTCGACGTCGGTCCCTTCCTTCCAGATGGCCGCGTATTCGGCCCGGGTCAGCTTGGCGTCGCGGTTGGCGTCCACGGTGTCGAAGACCTGCTCCAGGGACATGTCGTCGCCGTCCGGGTCGATGCGGCCGGCCGGCGGCGGGGCGGCGGCCGTCGACGCCGGGACCGCCTGGGTCTGCGCGGCGGCGGTGGGCGCGGGTGCGGCGGTCGCGGGTGTGGAAGCGACGGGCGCCGCGAGCGCCTCGCTGGCGACCCGCACCTCGGAGACGCCGTAGGCGCCGTCGCCCTCGCTGCCCCGCAGGCGCAGGTAACGGGCTTCGGCCGGCGTGACCGAGAGGCCCGGCACGGCGCTCGGGTGCCCGGGGAGCGTGCTGTGGGTCTCCATCCCCCACTCGTTGGCGCCGGCGGCGGCCGGGATCGTCGCGAAAGCGGCGTAGCCGGCCCCGTCACGGCTGGTCTCCAGCACGTAGTCGTCGTTGTTGTCGACCTGCAGCGTGACGCCCGTGACGCGGCGAACCTCCCCCAGGTCGATCACGAAGCCGACCGCCGGATCGACCCAGTGCACGCACTGCTCGGCGTCGAAGGCGGTCTGGTCGGCGGGCGTGATCCCGTCCAGCAGCAGCGCGGCGGCGTTGTTGAACTCGCCGCTGCCGGAGACCTTCGGCGCGGGCGCGGCGGCGGTGCGGCCCGCGGCGGCCGGCGGGTTGCCGGCCTGCTTGGTGTCGGACTGCCCGCAACCCGAGGCGAGCAGCGCGAGCAGGACCGCGGCGGCGGTGAGACGGTACGTACGTGTCGTGATGGTCATGATGATCGTGACCTCGCCTGTTGAAATGGTGCTGACGATGGCGGGCCTCGTCCCCTCGAACCCCTCAAGTGAATACTATGATTCAATGGCGGGTGGCGTCAACCGATCGTCGACCAGGGCTCATCTGATCAGGGTCAGCTTGCAGGTCGCGGTCCGGTCGTCGAGACGCAGACGGGCGAGGTAGACGCCCGCGGGCTGGGTGCGGCCCGCGGCGTCGCGGGCGTTCCAGACCGTGGCGTGCATGCCGGCCGGCATCGGAGCAGCTACTAACGTCGACAAGCGGCGTCCCTGGAGATCATAGACGGACAGATCCACGTTGCCTGGACGGTCCAGGCTGAAGTGGATCTCCGGAGCGGTCTGCAGTGCGATCGGAATGGACAACCAAAGGGGACTCGCCACGGACAACGTGGGCGCGTCCTCGTCGTCTTCGATGGGGAGTGGGTCGTTGCAGT
>JAURXS010000142.1 GCA_030654305.1 bacterium
AAGCCGGGCACGTCCACCAGCGTGATCAGCGGGATGTTGTAGATGTTGCAGGTGCGGATGAACCGCGCGCCCTTGTCGGCGGCGTCGATGTTCAGCACGCCCGCCATGACCATGGGCTGATTGGCGACGATGCCCACGGCCAGACCGCCGAGGTGCGCGAAGCCGACGACCAGGTTCGCCGCGAAGTCCTTCTGGACCTCCAGGAACACGCCGTCGTCCACCAGACGGGTGATGACCTCCTTAACGTCGTAGGCGGCGCGGGGGTCGTCGGGGATGATCCAGTCCATCGCCTCATCGTCGACGACGGTGCCGTCGAAGTGCCGCGACGGCGGCGTCTCCATGTTGTTCTGCGGCAGGTAGGTCAGCAGCGCCTTGACGATCCCGACGGCTTCCTGCTCGTCGGCGGCCACGAAGTGGATGTTGCCGGCGATCTGCATGTGGGCGCGCGCGCCGCCGAGGTCCTCGTCGGAGATGACCTCGCCGGTGGCGGCCTTGATCACCTCGGGCCCGGCGATGAACATGTGCGAGGTGCCGTCGACCATGATGATGAAGTCGGTGAGCGCGGGCGAGTAGGCCGCGCCGCCGGCGCAGGGGCCCGCCACCACCGAGATCTGCGGCACCACGCCCGAGATGAGCGTGTTGTGGTAGAAGATCTTGCCGTAGGCGGAGAGCGCGTTGACGCCCTCCTGGATGCGCGCGCCGCCGCCGTCGTTGAAGCCGACGACCGGCACGCCGCACTTCAGCGCGGTGGCCAGCATCTCGACGATCTTCGCCGCGTGCACCTCGCCGACGGCGCCGCCGCCGACGGTGAAGTCCTGCGAGAAGGCGAACACGGGCCGGCCCATGACCTCGCCCTTGCCCGTGACCACGCCGTCGGCCGGGAACGACTTGCCCGCCAGCTCGGCGCAGTTGTGCTTCACCCAGAGCCCGAACTCGACGAAGGTGTCCTCGTCGTAGAGCAGGGCCAGCCGTTCGCGCGCCGTGAGCTTGCCCTGGTCGTGCTGGCGCCGGATCTTGTCCGGGCCGCCTCCGGCCTGAAGCTCCAGGCGCCGCGCATCGAGTTCCTCGAAACGTCGCCGTGCCGCCATGTTGTCTCCTTGTGCGCAGATCGCGTCCCCGGGGTCTTCACGGCCGCGGGCTGAGGGTCCCGGTCGACAGGCCGTGGGGACGCACGGGCTACGATAAGAGACGGCTTTGGAATGTCAAGGCGGGCCGCGGCGGGCGCCTCGAATCCACGGTTTCGAAACACGGCAGCGACAAGCAGAAGCGGCCGCCCTCCCTGAGGAAGGCGGCCGCTGCGCTCGCAGACGGTCTTTTACCTGTAGATGGCCTTGACCGACCCCCACGACTCGTTCTCGTTGGCCACGGGCGAGTCGATGGTGACGGTGACCTGGCCGCAGCCGCTGTAGGCGTCCACGATCAGGTAGTACCAGCCCGAGGCCGGGGCCACGAAGCTGATGCACTCGGGGTTGCCGCTGTCGTCGCCGGCCAGGCAGGTCGCCGCGGCGTCCGCGCAGTCGGTGACGGCGTAGAGCGCCAGGTCGATGTACTCGCCGGTCGGCGACTCGCAGACCGTGAAGCTGTCGCCCTGGCCCAGGTGGATCTTGTAGGTCGCGTCGGGGCCTTCGGCGCTCCAGCCGGTGCAGCTGGCGCCGTACACGCCGGGCGAGTAGTCGTCGGCGTAGAGGCACAGGTCGAGCTCGAAGACCGTCAGGCTCTGCTCCTGCAGGTCGACGGCGCCGGCGCACAGGTCGTTGTCCGGGGCCGGCGGCGGCGGCGGCACGTCGTAGCCGGTGCCGTCGTCGACCGTCACGGCGTCCAGCACGTGCAGGTCGCCGTCGACGCCCCGGTAGCGGAAGGAGATCGTCACGGTCTGGCCGTCGTAGGCGCCCAGGTCGACGAAGAACTTCTGCCAGGCGTACTGCGCGTCGGTGGCGCTGTCGAAGTCGAAGACGGTCAGGCCGTCGACTTCGACGGTCTCGGCCACGTTCCCCGACCAGGAATCGGTGCGGCTGCCGGCCATCCAGAAGCTCAGCACCGACGATCCCGCCGACACGTCGACGGTCTGGTTGAACGAGATCGTCTCGTCCTGGAAGTTCGTCAGGTCGTAGCCCACGAAGGCGCAGTAGCTGCCCTCGAGCGCGCCGGTCGAGGTCGCGCCGCTGACGCTCCAGGTGCGGGACGGGTTGGTGACGCCGGCCGTCCAGCCGGCGGGGATCACGCCGTCCTCGAAGCCCTCGAACAGCGAACGGCTGCCAAGCAGGGGCGAACGGCTGGAATACGCCGGCCCGTGCGTGCGGTTCATGTCCAGGAAGCTCTTCAGGTCGAGACGCTGGTCCTTGCTCTCCTGCCCGGCGATCGCCGTGGCGGCGGCTAGGCAGGTCAGCGTGATCACCAGGATCGTTGTCCATTTCTTCATGAATCCCTCCTCGTCGTAAATCGACATCACCCGCGGAGCGGGACGAGAGGGATCAGCAAGATTTCAGCCGGAACGAGGGCGGGGCGAGGAAAAATACGCGGGCGGCCGCGGCGGCGACGATGTTCCGCAAAAGGGGGGATCGTTCCCCATGATTCCCGATCGCTCCACGCCGGCTCCGGACACGCGCGGCGGCGGCGGCCGGCCGGTCCATGGCGGACGGTGCAGGAAGCGAAATGCGGTCAGGATCCGGGCGAAATGTGCCGGGTTCGGCGCCAGGCGCCGCCCAGCAACACGCCGGCCGCCCCGACCAGGGGGATGGCGTAGCGGTACCACGCCGGCTGGACGGCATAGGAAGCGGCCTCGAACACACCCAGCTCGGAGACGGGCTTCTCGAGCGCCGGCCGGGCCGGCGCCGGCCCGAACGCGGACAGCAGGCCGACCACGAGCACGACCCCGGCCAGGAGCGGCACCGCATGGGGCGAGAACCGGGCGGAGACACGGCCTCCGAAGCCGGCGCAGACCAGGCCGAGCCCGATGCTCAGCAGCGACCAGCCCGTCGAGGTTTCCGGCGACTCGCCGCGGAAGGCGAACCCGGGACCGGTCGCCATCCAGGCCAGGCTCATCAGAATGACGGCCGTTCCCGCCAGTACGAGGTACCCCAGGACGAGACCGGCGGCGGCGCGCAGCATGACGACCTCCCCCACCGCCCGCGAGGGGCGGCGGCCCGGCCAGCATAGACGGTCCGACCCCGCGCGGGCCAGCCCGAATTGCGAACTAGGCCGCCGGCCCCGGCCGTGCGATCCT
>JAURXS010000143.1 GCA_030654305.1 bacterium
CGCGCTGCCCGAGGCCGCGGCCGTGGCCGTGGGCGCCGACGGCCGCATCCTGGAGACCTACGGCGTCGTGCCGCGCGACACGCCCTGGGAGATCGTGGAACTGCCGGGAGCGCTGGCCCTGCCCGGCCTGCACGACGCGCACCTGCACGTCTCGGGCATCGGCAAGCGGTGCGAGCAGGCGGCGCTGGAAGGGGCCCGCTCGGCCCTCGAGGCGCGCGACCAGGTCACCGCCTGGGCCGCG
The DNA here is from genome assembly GCA_030654305.1 of bacterium. Lineage (NCBI taxonomy): Bacteria > bacterium. The sequence goes on from JAURXS010000143.1 coordinate 242, forward strand.
GCGAACCCCGACGTCGCGGTGGTCCGCGGCCGCGGCTGGGACCAGAGCCGCTGGCCCGGCGGCGCGTTCCCGACCTGGCGCGACCTCGAGGGCGCCGGCGCGCGGCCGATGGTGCTGCGCCGCGTCGACGGCCACGCCTCGTGGGTCAACCGGGCCATGCTGGACCTCGCGGGCATCACGGCCGCGACGCCGGACCCCGAGGGCGGCCGCATCCTGCGCGACGAGAAGGGCGAGCCCACCGGCGTGCTGATCGACAACGCGGCCGACCTGCTGACGCCGGTGCTGCCGCGCTCCACGGCGGCCGACCAGGAGCGCTGGCTGCTGGCGGGGTTGGCGGCCTGCGCGGACGCGGGCCTGGCGGCGGTGCACGACATGGGGCAGACGCCGGAGACCTGCGACATCGCCCAGCGCCTGGCGGACGAGGGGCGCCTGCCGATCCGGCTGTTCGTCTACCTGGAGGGATCCGAAACCGGTTCGATGGCGGCGCTGACGCGTTATCACGCCACGAGCCGCTTCGCCATGCAGGGCATGAAGTACTACACCGACGGCGCGCTGGGCAGCCGCGGCGCGCTGCTGCTGGCGGACTACAGCGACGAGCCCGGCCGCCGCGGACTCGCGGTCACCGACGCCGCGGACCTCGCCGGCCTGGTGCGCGAGGTGCACCGCCGCGGTTTCCAGTGCGCGATCCACGCCATCGGCGACGGCGGCAACCGCATGGCCCTGGACGCCGTCGCGGCCGCGCAGGCGCCGGACCCGTCCGGCGCGCCGTCGCGCCGCCACCGCGTCGAGCACGCGCAGGTGGTCCACCCCGACGATTTCGCGCGCTTCGCCGCGCTGGGCGCGCTCGCGAGCGTGCAGCCGACGCACTGCACGAGTGACCTGCGCTGGGCCGAGGAGCGCCTCGGCCCCGAGCGCGTCAAAGGCGCCTACGCCTGGCGCACCTTCCTGGACCACAGCGTGCGCCTGCCGCTGGGGTCGGACGCGCCGGTGGAGGACTGGAACCCGCTGCCGGGGATCTACGCGGCGATCACGCGGCAGGAGCCGGACGGCGATCCCGCCGGCGGCTGGCATCCCGAGCAGATCCTGACGCTGGACGAGGCGCTGCGCGGCTTCACGGCCGAGGCGGCGTTCGCGGTGGGGAGAGAGGGCGACCTGGGCGTG
>JAURXS010000144.1 GCA_030654305.1 bacterium
TGGAGGACCTGCGCCGCTCGGGGATCGAGATCGTCGAGGTGAACGCGCGCGTGCTGGAGAAGGCCTCCTACCGCGCGAAGCCCGAGGGGCTGATCGTCGTGGCGCAGCCGCCGGCCTGGACGCTGGACACGCTCAACCTGCCGCCCGAGCCCCTGGTGCTGGTCCTGGAGGGCGTGGAGAAGCCGGGCAACCTGGGCGCGGTCGTGCGTACCGCCAGCGGGGCCGGCGTCGCCGCGGTGCTGGCCTGCGGCGCGGGCGCCGATCCCTGGAACCCCAACGCCCTGCGCGCCTCGACCGGCGCGGTGTTCACCGTGCCGACGGTCAGCGCCGGCGCCGCGGAGATCCTGGACTTCCTGCGCGCGCGCGGCATCCCGCTGCTGGCGACCACGCCGGCGGCGCCCGACCTGCACACCTCCTGCGACCTGACCGGCCCCGTGGCGGTGCTGCTGGGCGCCGAGGACACGGGGCTGTCGAAAGAAATGCTCGCGGCGGCCGAGCGCCGCTGCCGCATCCCCATGCTGGGGACGGCCGACTCCCTGAACGTCAGCGTGGCGGCGGCGCTGCTCGCCTACGAGGCGCTCCGCCAGAGGAGCGCGCGTCGATGAAACCGTACCTGTTCGCCCTGCTGACCGCCGCGGCCTGGGGCTTCGGCGGCTACTTTGAGAAGCGCGGCCTGCACCTCGGCAACCTGCCGCCGCAGCTGGGCATCACGATCCGCACGGCGGTGGCGCTGGTGATCCTGGGCGCGGTGAGCGCGCCGCACTGGAAGGCGCTGGCGACCGCGGGGCCGCGGTCGCTGCTGTACATGACCATCGGCGGCGGCGTGGTGGCGGGCTCGATCGGCATGCTCTGCTTCTACACGGCCATCAAGGGCGCGCCCTTGACGCGCGTCATGCCCATCGCCTTCACCTCGCCCCTGTTCGGGGCGCTGCTGGCCCTGACGCTGGGCGGCGAGCCCGTCACGCTCAAGACGCTGCTCGGGATGGCGTTGACCGTCGGCGGGATCGTGCTGCTGACCATCGGTTGAATTTGATGACGGATCGTACCATGTTTCGGACAACCGATCCCGACCAACCCGAGGAGGCCCCATGCGTGCGATGACCGAGCACAATCTGAAGGACGCGTTCGCCGGCGAGAGCCAGGCGCACATGAAGTACCTGGCCTTCGCCGACAAGGCCGCCCACGACGGGTTCCCCCAGGTGGCCCTGCTGTTCAAGGCCATCAGCTACGCCGAGCAGGTGCACGCCGTGAACCACCTGAAGGAGCTCGCCGGCGTGGGCGACACCACGGCGAACCTGGAAGGCGCCCTCGGCGGCGAGACCTTCGAGGTGGACGAGATGTACCCCGCCTACATGGCGGTGGCCCAGCTGCAGCAGGAGAAGGGCGCCCAGCGCAGCATCCGCTTCGCCATCGAGGCCGAGAAGATCCACGCCGACATGTACCGCGCGGCGCTCGAGGCGGTCAAGGCGGGCAAGGACATCGACGTCACCAAGGTGTCGATCTGCCCCGTCTGCGGCCACACCGTCTTCGGCGACGCGCACGAGCGCTGCCCCGTCTGCAACGTGCCGGCCGACAAGTACGTCGCGTTCGCGTCCTAGCGCGCCGACGGCGGCCCTGCTACCATGCGAAGGTCGGGCGCGGGCCCGGCCTTCGCTGTTACCCTTCGTGTCGTCACGGAGAGCATGATGATCGAAGTCACACCGGACATCCGCATCGCCGACGACGAGCTGTCGTTCAGCTTCGTGCGCGCGTCCGGCCCCGGCGGCCAGAACGTCAACAAGGTCTCCACCGCGGTCCAGCTGCGCTTCGACGCCGCAAACTCCCCGAACCTGCCCGACGCGGTGCGGGCGCGCGCCTTGCGCCTCGCCGGCCGCCGCGCCACCACCGAGGGCGTCATCGTCCTGGACGCCCGCCGCCACCGCACCCAGGAACGCAACCGCCAGGACGCGATCGACCGCCTCGTGGCCCTGCTCCAGCGAGCCGCCGAACTCCCGAAGCCCCGCACTTCGACCAAGCCAACCCGGGCCTCCCGCCTCAAGCGCGTGGACGACAAGCGCCGGCGCGCCGCCGTGAAGCGGGCGCGCACCCAGCGCGACGAAGACTAGCCGGCGGGATTACTTCTTGCTCAAGCCGAGGATGATCCCCAGCACCAGCCCCCACAGCGCGGCCAGCCCGATCTGATAATCGGGGGGCAGGCTGAAGGTGACGGTGTGGGCCGGGATCCAGAACCAGACCAGCGTCCACCACGCGGTCGTGATCCCGGCGTAGCCGCGGCGGCGCAGGATGAGGTTGTCCTCCCAGCGGTGGAAGGCCATCATCTGCGGTCCGAAGAAGAGGTTGGTGAGCACCGAGACGGCCAGCGCGCGCCCCACGCCCGCCGCGCACCAGGCGGGCAGCAGCCCGTGTTCCAGCAGCCCCGCGACGAAGCCCTTCATGCCGGTGAAACCGAACTTGATCACCAGACCCAGCACGGCCCAGGCCACGGTCTTGGCCGCCAGCTGCGCGGGCGTGCAGGGCAGGGCGGGACGGCGCGCGCGCAGGCACGCGGCGACGATCTCCCCCAGGGTGCCGAGCACGGCGAACTGCAGGGCGGCCGAAAGCAGCGGTTGGGCGCGCACCCAGTCGGCGTAGAAGTTCACGGGAGTCCTCCGGGATACGGCGGGATGGTCAGTGGCGCTGCCAGCGTTCGGGCACGGATGCAACGCCACTCATCCTGGGGAGCGGGCCGTCCTGCAACGGCAGCCGCACCAGCAGCGGGACGCAGGTCGCCGAGCCGTGGGCGTGGCTGGCCCGGATGGTGATCGGCCCGGTGGCCGAATTCAGGAACGTGTTGGCCCCGGCATCGAGCGGCACGCGCACCCCTTCGTCGAGGACCTCGCGGGTCGTCCCGTCCGCCAGCTCCAGGCGGAACTTCAGCGCGCCGGGTCCGAGCAGGCGCACGTCCTGATTCTCGTGGAGCTCCACCTGCACCCAGAGCCAGGAGCGGGTGGTGTCGTCGCGCGCGGAGGCGATCATGTGGGCGGCGACGGGCAGCATGGCGGGCCCGCCCGGGTCGTCGTCGAGCCAGGCGACGATCTCGACCGGCCCGGCCGGCGCCGCGGCCGTCGTCGGGTCGGCGGCGACCGGCGCTCGCGCGCAGCCGACGGCCAGCGGCAGCGCCAGCAGCGACGCCAGCAGCCAAGCGAACGAGCGCGGATCGTACCGGACGGGATGTCGTCGCGGCGGCGTCAAGGAAGCCTCCCCGGTTCACGGCAGCCGGACCTCGCCAGCATGCGCCTACGGAGGCGCGGCGTCCAGCACGCTGTGGCTGCATCGGCGAATCGGAGTGGTCCTGGAGCCGGGATGCCGGCGGTCAGCCGGCCGGATGGCGGACCGGGATCTCCAGGCGGAAGATGCTGCCGCGGCCCGGGGCGTCGTCCAGATCCACCCGGCCGGCCAGCAACCCCTCGACCAGGCGGCAGGTGATGAACAGGCCCAGCCCGGTGCCGTGGGCACGCTGCGTTTCGGGCGTGTCGAGGCGGCTGTAGGGGCGGAACAGGAGCTCGCGCGCCTCGGGCCGGATGCCGGGACCGGTGTCGCGGACCTCGAGCCTGAGGGTGTCCCCCTCGACCGCGGCCCGCAGCGCGACCTCCCCCGCGTCGGTGAACTTGACGGCGTTGGACAGCAGGTTCAGCAGGCACTGCAGCAGCCGGCGCCGGTCCTGGCGCAGGACGAGGCCCGGCACGCCGGCGACGGACAGGGCGAGGCCCTTGGCCGCGGCCTGCTCCCTCACGTTGGCGGCCGCCTCCTCCAGCAGGGCGTCGAGCGGGAAGTCGTCGATCGCGGGCGCGACGCGGCCGGCGTCGAGGCGCGCCAGGTCGGTGATGTCGTTGGTGAGGGCCTGCAGGTGCCGGGCGGCGTCGCGCACGTGGCCCAGCTGCTCGCGCTGGTCCTGGTTCAGGGGGCCCGGCTTCTCCTGCAGCAGGAAGCTGGAGAAGCCCAGGATCGCGCCCAGCGGCGTGCGCAGCTCGTGCGACGTCGAGGCCACGAACTGCACGGTCTCGCGGGAGCGCGCCTGCGCGGCCGCCAGCTCGTCCAGCGCGCGCTGCAGGTGCAGCTCGCGGCGGCGCAGGGCGCCGTACAGCAGCACCGTGGTCATGGAGACGAAGAACCAGCCCTTGTAGGTCTGCAGCCGCGAGACGGCCTCGGGCGCGGCCAGGTCCAGGAACCGGTCCGATAGCAGGATCCACAGGACGCCCGCGGCCAGGTAGGTGAGCGAGATGCGATGGTACGATCTCATGCGAGGAGCCGACCTTTCCGGCGCGACGATCGGTCCCGTTCAGGCGCGGGTGGCCTTGATCCGGTTCAGCGCCGAACCGGCCCGGAACCACTCGATCTGCTCCGCGGTGAAGGTGTGCCGGACCTCGAAGGACTCGGTCGCCCCGTCGCCGTGCGTCAGGGTGACGCGCAGGGGGCGCCCGGGCGCCAGGTCGGCCAGAGGGCCGATGGCGACGCGGTCGTCCTGCCGGACGCGGTCGTAGTCGGCCGGGTCGGCGAAGGTCAGCGGCAGGATGCCCTGCTTCTTGAGGTTCGTCTCGTGGATGCGGGCGAAGCTGCGCACCAGAACCGCGGCGCAGCCCAGGTGGCGCGGCTCCATGGCCGCGTGCTCGCGGCTCGAGCCCTCGCCGTAGTTCTCGTCGCCGACGACGAGCCAGCGCCGCCCCGCGGCCTTGTAGGCGCGCGCCACCTGCGGCACCTCGCCCAGGCTGCCGTCGAGCTGGTTCTTGACGCGGTTCGTCTCGCCGCTGAAGGCGTTCACCGCGCCGATCAGCATGTTGTTGCTGATGTTGTCGAGGTGGCCGCGGTACTTGAGCCAGGGTCCGGCCATCGAGATGTGGTCGGTCGTGCACTTGCCCTGCGCCTTGATCAGGACCGGCAGGTCCGTGAAGTCGCCGCCGTGCCACGGCGCGAAGGGCTCCAGTAGGGCCAGGCGGTCGCTCTTCGGGTCGACCAGCACCTCGACGCCGCGGACGTCGGTGGGCGGCGCCTGGTAGCCGCCGGTGGCGACCACGAAGCCGCGGGGCGGCAGCTCGTCGGCGACCGCGGGCGCATCGAGGCGGACCTGTTCGCCGCGGGAATTGGTCAGCGCGTCGCGCCGCGGGTCGAAGCTCAGGGTGCCGGCCAGGCCGTAGGCCATGACGATCTCGGGGCTGCCGATGAAGGCGCAGGTCTCCGGGTTGCCGTCGTTGCGCTTGCGGAAGTTGCGGTTGAACGAGGTGACGATGGAGTTCGGCTCGCCCGACGCCATGTCGTCGCGCTGCCACTGCCCGATGCAGGGCCCGCAGGCGTTGGTCAGCACCGTGGCGCCCACCGCCTCGAGCGCCGCCAGCTGGCCGTCGCGCTTGATGGTCTCGTAGATCTGGTCCGAGCCGGGCGAGACCCACAGGGTCGTCTTCATCTTCAGGCCCTTGGCGACCGCCTGCCGCGCCACGTCCGCCGCGCGGCAGATGTCCTCGTAGGAGGAGTTGGTGCAGCTGCCGATCAGGGCCGCGGAGATCTTCGCGGGGTAGCCCTCGCGCGCCACGTCCGCGGCCAGGTCGCCGACGGGCCGCGCCAGGTCGGGCGAGTGCGGTCCCACCATGTGGGGCTCGAGGGTCGAGAGGTCGATCTCCACGATCTGGTCGTAGTAGTCGGCCGGCGAGGCGGCGACCTCGGGGTCGGCCGTCAGCAGGTCGCGGTTCGCGTCCGCCAGGGCGGCCAGCTCCGCGCGGCCGGTGGCCTCGAGGTAGGACGCCATGCGCGCGTCGTAGGGGAAGATGCTGGTGGTGGCGCCCAGCTCGGCGCCCATGTTCGTGATCGTGGCCTTGCCGGTGCAGCTGAGCGCCGCGCAGCCCGGCCCGAAGTACTCGATGACGGCGTTGGTGCCGCCCTTGACGGTCAGGATGCCGCAGAGCTTCAGGATGACGTCCTTCGGGGCGGTCCAGCCGTCGGGCGCGCCGGTCAGCTTCACGCCGATGATCTTCGGGTGCTTGACCTCCCAGGGCATGCCCACCATGACGTCGACGGCGTCGGCCCCGCCCACGCCGCAGGCCGCCATCGCCAGGCCGCCGCCGTTGGGGGTGTGGCTGTCGGTGCCGATGATCAGCCCGCCCGGGAACGCGTAGTTCTCCAGCACGATCTGGTGGATGATGCCCGAGCCCGGCTTCCAGAAGCCCATGCCGTAGCGGGCGGCCGACGAGCTGAGGAAGTCGTAGACCTCGCGGTTGCTGTCCAGGGCTTGGGCCTTGTCCGCCACGGCGCCCTTGTAGGCCAGCAGCAGGTGGTCGCAGTGGATGGTCGTGGGCACGGCCGCCTCGTCGCGCCCGGCCTGCATGAACTGCAGGATGGCCATCTGGGCCGTGGCGTCCTGCATGGCCACGCGGTCGGGCCGCAGGGCCAGGGTGGCCTCGCCGCGGGCCAGTTCCTGCCCCGCAGGGTCGTCCAGGTGCCCGAGGAACACCTTTTCGGCCAGGGTCAGCGGGCGTCCCAGCCGCTTGCGCACGACCGCGAGGCGCTCGCGGCTCGCGTCGTAGACTGCCTGCACCATCCGCGGAGTGGTCTCGATCGCCATGGCCTGCATCCTTCCGGGGCGAGCGTGGGCACCGTCGTCCGGACGGCCGGGGTTGACCGGCGCGCCGGGAAATCGCATTCTTGGAGGACCGGAATCGCAACAGTCTAGCAGTTGCTGAACGGATAATAAAGTCCCTGGAACGCCGAAGGACAACTCCCATGAGCCAGCCCCTGAAGATCGTCGACCCCGAGGTCCTGCGCCTGGCCGCCCGCCGCTGCCGCGAGCGCGGCATCGTCATCCCCACCCTGCAGGAGATGCAGGACCCGGCCCTGGTCCCGGCCGCGGTCCGCAAGCGCCTGTCGGAAGTGGGGCTATGGGACATCGACCCGGTCAACCTGTTCCGCATCACCTGGAAGAACGATCCCGCGACGGGGCTCTACAACGACGGCAACTGGATCGAATTCCCGCCCGAGCTGACCGGCGTGCCGGCGCGGATCGTCGGCCTGGTCGGCAAGTGGTTCCCGACCGGCGCCCACAAGGTGGGCGCGGCCTTCGGCTGCCTGGTGCCGCGCCTGATCACCGGCGCCTTCGACCCCACGCGCCAGAAGGCGGTCTGGCCCAGCACCGGCAACTACTGCCGCGGCGGCGCCTTCGACTCCAAGCTGCTGGCCTGCGAGTCGGTCGCCATCCTGCCCGAGGAGATGAGCCGCGAGCGCTTCGAGTGGCTGCGCGACGTGGCCACCGAGGTCATCGCCACGCCCGGCTGCGAGTCGAACGTCAAGGAGATCTACGACAAGTGCTGGGAGATCAAGCGCACGCGCCCCGAGTGCGTGATCTTCAACCAGTTCGAGGAGTGGGGCAACGCCCAGTGGCACTACCGCCTGACCGGCGGCATCGTGCTGGAGATCTTCGCGAAGATCGCGCGGCCCGGCGACCGCCTCGCCGCCTGGATCTCGGCCACCGGCTCGGCCGGCAC
>JAURXS010000145.1 GCA_030654305.1 bacterium
GGCCGGGATCACCGACGGCGGGTGGACCATGCTGCGTTACGCCTTGTTGCGGACCGTCCTGGATCCCTTGCTGGCAGTCGCCGGCGACGAAGGGCTCGTGCGCCTGGAATTCCTGCCGCGCGCCTACCAATACCACATCCACGCCCACGCCGTCGCGCGGTCGCTCGGCGACGAGCCGGGCCTGGTGGAGGACGACGCGTCGTTCGAGCCCCTGCGTTCCCAGCTCGCCGAGTACTTCACGGGACGCCGCGAGACCTTCGACCTGCAACTGGACCCCCACGGCACGCCCTTCCAGGCGGCGGTGTGGCGCCGTCTGCTGGCGATCCCCTGCGGGAAATTACGCACCTACGAGCAGGTGGCCGCCGAGATCCGGCGTCCCAGCGCGGTGCGGGCCGTCGGCCAGGCCGTCGGCCAGAACCCCCTGCCCATCCTGATCCCCTGCCACCGCGTGGTCGGCTCGGACGGCGCGCTGGTCGGCTTCGCCGGCGGCCTGTCGGTCAAGGCCCAGTTGCTGCGCCTGGAAGGCCACACCCTCGGCGACTCCCCCCGCCTGGAACCCCCTCAACTCTTCTGAACGCGGGCCGATGACAAGCCCGTCTCCGGGCTGGCGCGACGCGTCGTCCCCGGGTTATCTTCCCCGGCCGAACCGCCCCACACGGGGGTGGACGGCCCAGACTGCCGATCGACGAGGAGTCCCCATGTCCGTGACCGAGCGCTTCGGACCCGAACGCTCCCTGCCGGCGTCGTTGGCGCCGCTGTACGAGATCGCGCACAACCTCTGGTGGACCTGGGACGCCGAGGCGACGCGCCTGATGATCGAGTTGGACCCCGTCCTCTGGAAGAGCGGCCGGCACAACCCCCTCGCGGTGATCGAGGCCCTCGACGCGACGCGGCTGGCGACCCTGGCCGCCGACGCGAACTTCACGGCGCGGCTCGCGGCGGTGCGCGACCGCCAGCGGGCCTACCTGGGCGGCGGCGAGCCGCCGATCGACCTGGACTTCGGCGGGCGCCTGATCGGCTACTTCTGCGCGGAGTTCGGCATCCACGAGTCCCTGCCCATCTACTCCGGCGGCCTGGGCATCCTCGCCGGCGACCACCTGAAGGCCGCCAGCGACCGCGACCTCCCGCTGGTCGCCGTCGGCCTGGCCTACCGCTACGGCTACTTCCACCAGGAGGTGGACCTGGCCGGCCGCCAGCACGAGGTCTACCTGGCGAACGAGTTCGAGCAGCTGCCCATGGCCCTGGTGCACGACCGGCACGGCGACCCCCTGACGCTGTCGCTGCCGTACCCGGGCCGCAAGGTGCTGGCCCGCGTCTGGAAGGTGAGCGTGGGGCGCATCCCCCTGTACCTGCTGGACACCGACGTGCCCGGCAACAGCGCCGAGGACCGCATCATCACCGGGCACCTGTACGGCGGCAACGAGGACACGCGCGTCCGCCAGGAGTTCCTGCTGGGCGTCGGCGGCCTGCGCGCCCTGCGCGCCATGGGCATCGCGCCCGCGGTCTGCCACCTGAACGAGGGCCACTCCTCGTTCCTCTGCCTCGAACAGCTGCGCCGGCACATCGTCGACGGGAGCCAGACCTTCGAGCGGGCCGTGGCTTCGGTGCGTGCGGGCTGCATCTTCACGACCCACACGCCGGTGCCCGCGGGCAACGACAACTTCGAGGTCGCCCACGTCATGCAGTACCTGCGCCCCCTGGCCGCGGGCATGGACGAGCCGGTCGAGCGGCTGATCGGCCTGGGCCTGACCGATCCCGGCGACCCCCACGGGCGCTTCGAGATGACGGTGCTGGCCCTGCGCCTGTCGCGCTTCGCCAACGGCGTCAGCGCCCTGCACGGCGAGGTGTCGCGCGGGATGTGGCAGCACCTCTGGCCCGACCGGACGGTCGCCCAGGTGCCCATCACCAGCGTGACCAACGGCGTGCACCTGCCCAGCTGGACGGCGCAGGAGATCGAGACCCTGCGGCGCGAGGCGGGCGCCGGCGCGCCGGCGCCGGATCGTCTCTGGCGGGTGCACGAGCACCTGCGCTCCGAACTGATCGGGGGCGTCCGTCGGCGCCTGCAGCGCCAGCTCGAGCGCAACGGAGCGCCGACGGCGGAGATCGCCGACGTCGCCCGCGTGTTCGAACCGCACACGCTGACCATCGGCTTCGCCCGCCGCTTCGCCGAGTACAAGCGGGCCACGCTGCTGATGAGCGATCCCGACCGCTTCGTGCGGCTGCTGACGAACGCCGACCGGCCCGTGCAGATGCTGATGGCCGGCAAGGCCCACCCGCGCAGCGAGCCGGGCAAGCTGCTGATCCAGCGCGTCTGGGAACTGTCGCGCATCCCGGCGCTGCGCGGCCGGCTGGTGGTGCT
>JAURXS010000146.1 GCA_030654305.1 bacterium
ACCGTGATCTGGGACGGCCGCGACGACGCTGGAACCTTGCTCTCCTCCGGGCATTACATCGTCCGGCTGGTTTGCGGCGGGCGGACGTCGACCTGGAAAATGGCCATGGTTAAATAAAGGCCGATCCCGCCTTTTCCCGCCCCGCAAATCTGCTATCTTGAAGATCGACTGCTAACCTCAAGAAGATCGAGTGTGCCCGGCCGCTGCGAATCAACGGCGGGTGATTTTTTGTCCGTACGCCGAAGACGGGGACGACCATGAACCTGATCAAGCTGAAGAAGCTGGCCAACTCGCGCCAATTCACCGACCTCGAAGTGCTGTGGAGCGAGGCGCTCGACGAGCCCGACGCCGAGGTCGAGGAGATGCTGCGCGTTGCCGCGCAGGTGCGCCGTCTGGGCGAGGAGGAGCGGGCCGACGGGATGCTCTCTGGACTGCTGCACGCGTCCGAGCAGCGCGGGGGCCGCCGCGTCCGGCTCGACGTCGCCCGCCAGGCCACGGCGCTGTTGCCGGCCTCGGTCCTGCTGCGCAAGGAGCTGCGGCAGCTGATGCCCTCGTTCCACACCGATTACGAGCACGCCGGCACGCTCACCTCGCGCCTGTTGTCCGAGGGGACGTCCCTGCCCGAAGGGTTGGCCGTGCTGGACCGCTTCCTTCAGCTGCGCCCGGGCTCGTTCCTGAGCGACCGCTCCCACCTCGAGCCCGGCATGGTCGAGGAAGTCGACGCCGAGCATACCAAGCTGACCGTCTCGTTCAGCGGCCGGCGCGAAGTCCTGGAACGGGCCCGCGTCGGCGAGGTGATCGTCCTGCCGCCGGACCATTTCCCGTCGTTGCTGCTCTACCGGCCCGACGAGCTGCGCCAGATGGCCGCCACCGATCCCGAGTCGTTCGTCGTCAAGGCGCTGATGTCGACCCGCGACCGGACCCTCGCCCACCGCGAGCTGCGCACCCACTACGTCGCGCTCCACGGCGAGGACGGCTGGACGGGCTGGTGGAAGAAAGCCCGCCCGGCCCTGAAGACCTCCAGCCGGATCGAGATGACCGGCACCGGGCAGCCGACGTTCCATCTGCTGCGCCAGGAGAGTTCCTACGAGGAGCGCGTGCGCGAGCAGCTGCGCGGCCTGACCGAGCCCGCGCCCCGGCTGCAGTTCATCCTGGAGCGCCTGGGCGAGGCCCGCCGCGACAAGTCCGTCTCGCACGAGATGATCGGG
>JAURXS010000147.1 GCA_030654305.1 bacterium
CGGCGAGCGGGGAACGTGGCTACCCAATTCCAGCATCCGGCTGCCCTGTTCCAGGCCGTGGGCGATCCGACGCGGCTGCGGATTATGCGGCTGCTCGGTCGGGGGGAGCTGACCGTCCAGGACATGGTCCAGGTGCTCGGCCTGAGTCAGCCGGGCGTCTCGAAGCACCTGGCGGTCTTGCGCGAGGCCGGTTGGTTGAGCCATCGCAAGGACGGGACCTGGGGTTGGTACGGGCTGGCCGACCGGTCCGACCTGGGAGACGCAGCTGCGCTGAGGGATGCCGTGCTCGCGCTGGCCGGGGGCGTGCCCGAGGCCGCCGGCGACGACGAGGCGTTGCGACGGGTGCTGGCCGATCGCGACCGGCGCACGGGGGAGTTCTTCGCGGGCATCGCCGGCGCCTGGGACCAGATCCGACCCGCCTTCGAGGCTCCCGACATCCAGGCCGGCGCCGTGGCGGCCCTGGTCCCGCCCGGTCTGGAGGTCCTGGACATCGGCACCGGCACCGGCGCCCTGCTGCCGCTGCTCGCGGGCACCGGCGCGTCCGTCACCGCCGTGGACACCAGCGAGGCGATGCTCGAGCGCGCGCGCCAGCTGTGCGAGCGCGAGCAGCTCGCCGGCGTCCGGTTCCGCAGCGCCGACGTCCAGGCCCTGCCGTTCGCCGACGGGACCTTCGACGCCGCCTACTGCTCGATGGTGCTGCACCACGTCGCCAGCCCCGGCCAGGCCGTGCGCGAGATGGCCCGCGTGGTGCGCCCCGGCGGCAGGGTGGTGGTCGCGGCGTTCACGCGCCACAACCTGCAATGGATGCGCGATGAGCTGGCCCACCAGTGGCTGGGGTTCTCCCGCGAGGAGATGCTGGCCCTCTTCGGCCGCCACGGCCTCGTCCCGCGCCGCTACCTCGTGCGCCGCCCCTCGCAGATCGACCTGGCGCGGGTCTCGCTGCCGCCCGGCCTGCAGGACCGCGGCGCGGTCTGGCCCGACGTGTTCCTGGCCGTGGGGGAGAAGGTTCCCGCCGCTGCCGCACCATCCGTGACCGACGACGCGGGTCCCGACCCGCGCTGACCCGAACAGGAGGACGACGATGACGAACAAGCACGCAGGCGCCTCACCCAGCAAGGTGGCCGATCCCGGCCTCGCCGAGCGCGGGCGGTGCAAGATCGACTGGGCCGAGAGCCGGATGCCGGTGCTGATGGCCCTGCGCGAAGAGCACGCCCGCCTGCAGTCGCTCAAGGGCATGCGCATCGCCGGCTGCCTGCACGTGACCAAGGAGACGGCCGTCCTGATCGAGACGCTGCTCGCCGCGGGCGCCGAGATCTCGTGGAGCGGCTGCAACCCGCTGTCCACGCAGGACGACGTGGCCGCCGCCTTGGCGGCCGCCGGCGTCTCGATCTACGCCTGGCACGGGATGAACGTCGATGAGTTCTACTGGTGCATCGACCGCACCCTCGACTTCAAGCCCACCCTGACGCTCGACGACGGCGCCGACCTCATCTTCTCCGTCCACAACCGCCACCCGCACCTGATCGCGGGCATCGTCGGCGGCACCGAGGAGACGACGACCGGCATCCACCGCCTGCGCGCGATGGCCGCCGACGGCGCGCTGAAGTACCCCGTCGTGGCGGTCAACGACGCCGAGACCAAGTGGGACTTCGACAACGTCTACGGCACCGGCCAGTCCAGCCTCGACGGCATCATCCGCGCCACCAGCGTGCTGCTGGCCGCCAAGAACTTCGTCGTCGCCGGCTACGGCCACTGCGGCAAGGGCTGCGCGATGCGCGCGGCCGGTCTCGGCGCCAGCGTGATCGCCACGGAGATCAAGGCCACGGCCGCCCTGAAGGCGACGCTCGACGGGCACCGGGTCATGACCATGGACGAGGCGGCCGCCGTCGGCGACATCTTCATCACCGCGACCGGCATGAAGGACGTCATCGTCAAGCGGCACTTCGAGGTCATGCGCGACGGCGCCATCGTCTGCAACACCGGCCACTACGACTGCGAGATCAACATCGGCGACCTCGCCTCGCTGTCGACCGGCAAGCGCGAGATCCGCGACAACTGCGAGGAGTACACCCTGCGCGACGGCCGCCGCATCTACCTGCTGGCGCAGGGCCGCCTGGTCAACCTGGCCGCCGCCGAGGGTCACCCCAGCGAGGTCATGGACATGTCGTTCGCGAACCAGTTCCTGAGCATGGTGCGGCTCGCGAGCGAAGGCCGCGATCTCGCCGCCGACGTCCACGACATCCCCGAGTCGCAGGACCAGTACATCGCCGGCATCAAGCTGCGCACCATGGGCATGTCGCTCGACGTGCTGACCGACGAGCAGGCCCTCTACGCCGACGACTACTCCGCGGGCACCTGATCCCGACCCGCAGCGACGGCAAGAAGAAGGCCGACCCCCGCGGGGGTCGGCCTTCGCGCATCCGGTAGGGCGCGGGTCAGATCCCGATCACCAGGCCCAGCGAGAGGTTCCAGAAGTGGGTGTTCGTCCAGTAGTAGCTCTCGTTGAACGTCGACTGCAGGCCCTCCCACTTGATCTCGTCGCCGGTCAGCAGGTAGCCCCAGAGCAACTGCAGGTCGAGGTTCGCCCGCGAGTTGAGCCGGTACTCGGTGCCGAGACCGGCGCCGACGCCGTAATCCTGGCCCTCGATCGCCTGGTCCTGGTAGGTGACGACGTCGCTGCCCCGGCCGTCCTCGTGCAGCGCCCAGTCGTAATAGAGGAAACTGCCGCGCAAGTACGGGTTGAACCGCGAACCGGGGGTGATCTTGTTGCCCAGGTAGGCGGTGACGTTCAGGAAGGCGCCGTCGAGCCGGAGGTAGTTGTCCGGCGTGATGGGATCGCTGTCCCCGAACCGTCCGTTGATCGTGGTCATCTCGTCCGGCTTGCTGTCGCTCAACCCGAAGCCGCTGCGCGTGCCGCCGATGGAGAGAGCCAGCCCGTCCAGGACGTACACCCGGAAATCGGCCGTGACACCCGAGCCCGCCGTGGTCAGGTCGTTGATGTCGGCGACCTTCTCCTTGAGGATGTGCAGGGGGAGCAGGTGGACGAACGACGCCGAGACGGCCAACACCGAGGGATGCCTCGTCCTGAGGGACGCCGGGTCCTGGACATTGTCGGCGGGCGCCGCTGCGGCGACCGTGTCCTGGGCGAACGAGGCGGCGGGCGCCAGGCCCAGGATCAACGCCATCAGGACCACGCCGGCCAGGGGCCGGGTCGGGCTCGGGAGCGAACGCATGCTCGCGCTCCTTTCGGGGCGGTGGGGGCCATCGCTGCGAATGGAAGATACTGCTTCCCCACCGCGATGTCCAGGTTGTGCCACGGAGATTGTGTCTCCGTTCGGGGTGGGCAAGTGCCGTCCTCCCTGCGAGTTGGTCATCCCGTCATTCGAGCCGGCCGTGCGTCCCTGCTTCCGGGACCGCGAAGCGGAGCCGGTCCCTTTCGCGAGAGCCGGACGCAGTGCCCGAAGAGGCGACCAGGCGATCGTCGGACCCGATGGCGAACGCGGCGTCGATGGTCGTGCTCTCGGCGTCCGTACGGCCAAGATGTTCATATATCGCTGTGGTGTATGCAAGTATGGCTGCAGTCCTGCATAGGCGGCCGGCCAGGATGCTGGGGACCCATGCCTGATCCGGGGCCCGGCCCGGGCCGGGCACAATCTCGGCGGCACAAGCTACGGGTTGCCTTTGGGGGTGGGGCGGGGTATCATCATTCGCTGAAGGCCTAGCCTGTCAGCACAGGGTCGGTGCGGTCCCACGCAGCTTGACTCGTGGCTGCGGAGCGGCCGGCATCAGTGCCTAGGGAAATGAGTCGCCCTTTAGGCCTGGAGACCATCGCCCGCATCGGCGCTTTCTATCCTGGGCCGGGTCCCAAAGGGGTCCCCGGCCCAGGATGCTATCTACTCCAGGCGTTGGACGGGAGCACCGCGATGACGACGGAAGTGACCGACCGGACCACCCGCCAGCTCTTGCACGCCCTCCCCAAGACCGACCTCCACGTCCACCTCGACGGTTCGCTGCGGCCGGCCACGGTCCGCGAGCTGGCGGCGCGCCACGGCCTGCCGTTCGGCTTCCGCGACGACGACGACGTGCGCGCGGTCTGCGAGGTGGGCGAGCAGTGCGAGAGCCTGGAGGACTACCTGAAGGTCTTCGACATCACCCTGCAGCTCATGCAGCACGCCGGCGACATCGAGCGGATCGCCTTCGAACTGGCCGAGGACGCGCACCGCGAGAACATCCGTTACATGGAAGTGCGCTACTCGCCCATGCTGCACACGGTCAGGGGGCTGACCCTGGACGAGATCGTCGCCGCGGTGCAGCGCGGCCTGGACCGGGCGCGCCGGCGCTACGGCATCGTCACCGGGCAGATCATCTGCGGGATCCGTCACATCTCGCCCGCCTCTTCGGTGGAGCTGGCGGAGCTGGCGGTGCGCTGGAAGGGGCGGGGCGTGGTGGCCTTCGACCTCGCGGGCGCCGAGAAGGATTTTCCCGCCAAGGACCACCTGCAGGCCTTCTACGTGGTGCTCAACCACAACCTGCCGGTCACCGTGCATGCGGGCGAGGCGTTCGGACCCGAGAGCATCCACCAGGCCATCCACTACTGCGGCGCCAACCGGATCGGGCACGGCACCAACCTGGCCCGCGATCCCGACCTGATGCAGTGGGTCAACGACCGGCGCATCGCGGTCGAGGTCTGCCTGGCGAGCAACATGCAGACGCGGGCGATCGCCCGCTGGTCGGACCACCCCATCAAGCGCTTCCTGGACGAGGGGCTGCGGGTCACGCTCAACACCGACAACCGGCTGGTGTCGGGCACCACGATGACCCACGAGCTGGAACTGGCCGTGGCCCACTACTCGCTGAGCGTGGAGCAGGTCACCAAGATCCTGCTCGACGGCTTCAAGAGCGCGTTCCTGCCCCTGGCCGACAAGGCCCGCCTGATCAACCGCGTGCTCGGGGAGTTCGAGGCCCTGGGCGTGCAGCCCGGGGGCGTGTTGGACCGCCGCTGGCGCGCCCAGTTCTGAAGCCCTACGACCTCCACGTCGGGAAGTAGAACCCCAGCAGGACCGCCGCGTCGATCAGCGCCCACAGCGCCAGCGCCGCGTACATGCGGGCCTCGTGCTGATGGGGAGTCAACCGTGGCGCCCGCTGCCGCCACGCCGCTGCCGCCAGGCACCACATCGCCAGCGTCAGGACCAGGATGAGCCTCGGCACGGTCCGGGGATCGGCGCCGGCCAAGAGGAGCGCTGCGGCGCCGACCGACAGCACAAGGGCGAGGTCCAGCGATCGCGTCGCGCCCAGGGCGGTGGCCAGGGTGCGGTCGCCGCGGGCGCTGTCGGCGGCGATCTGGTAGAGCTGGGTCATCGGGTAGAACGAGCCGAACAGCAGGGCGAAGCCGCCCGTCAACAGCCAGCCCGGCCCGTCGGGCCAGGCGTCGGGTCGGCCGGCCGCCGCCCGGCCGGCCAGCAGCCCCGCCAGCGTGGTCCCCGCCCCGTACCCCACCGCGTTCACCGCGAGATCCAGTCCCGGCACGCCCTTCCAGCGCGTCGCGGGGTGCGAGTACGCGACCGACAGCAGCACGCAGGCGGCGGTCACCGCCGCGAAGCGCGGCGACACCAGCAGCGCGGGGACCAGGCCCGCGGCCATCAGCAGCAGGGCGAACGCCGCCAGCCGGGGCGGCGGCGGCGGCGGCGCGCGCAGGTAGGCGACGTCGTCCACGTCGCGGTCGTGGGCGCTGTTGAAGGCCAGGGTCCCGCCGTTGAGGCAGAGGACCCAGGCCAGCCAGGCCCAGAGCAGGACGTCCGTCTGCAAGGTCGCCGCGGCGGCCGGTTCCGGCAGCGCCCGGCGCGGGACGATCGCGTCGTGGAGCGCCGGGGCGGCGAGCAGCCCGACCGCGAGCTGCGCGGTCAGGATGGGCCACTGGCGGGGGCGCAGGAAGAGCAGGTGGTCGAAGGACGGGCCCAGCAGCCTACGCCCGAGTCGTCGCGCGCGCGTCATGTTCCGCCTCCCTCGCCGCCGTCGCCAGGCGCAGCTGCGCCGCGAACCACGCGGGGTCGAACGAGGCGTTGACGCACTGGCGCTCCATGCCGGTCAGCGGCGCGAGCAGGGCCGGGATCTCCGGCACGCTGCGCAGGGCCTTGACCAGGCGGTCCTCGCAGGCGGTGGCGATGATCAGGTCGGGGCGGCGCTCGCGGGCCAGGGCGAAGGCGACGTGGCTGCGGAAGGCGACCAGCGCCTCGACCCGGTGCCGGTCGGCGATGCGCGCGAGCTCGCCGAGGTCGCAGCTGTCGCAGCCGAGGCAGGCGGACAGCGAGCCGCCGTTGTCGATCCTGCAGCAGCCCCGTTTGACGCAGCGCGGCAGGATCAGCAGCACGGTCGCGGCGCCGTGGCGCGCGAGGTGGCGTTCGACGCGGCGGTTGTTGCCCGCCACGAGTCGGCGGACCAGGGGCTCGTCCGACCGTCCGGCCCGCGTCAGCAGGGAGCGGGCCGCCGCCACGGCCAGCACGAAGACGCGGCGACGCCAGGGGGAACGATAGGGAGCGGCGCTCACCGCGGACTCCCGGCGGCCAGCCAGGCGCGGCGCAGGTGGAAGGCCAGCACGCCGAAGCTCACGGCGACGTTCAGGGACCTCTTAGCGCCGGACATCGGGATCTCCACGCAGGCGTCGACGGCCGCCAGCGTCGCGGGTCCGACGCCCTGGACCTCGTGGCCGACGACGAAGCAGACCGGGAAGCGGTACGGGAATTCGTCGAAGGGCGCGGCGTCGGGCGCCTGTTCCAGGGCCACGACCTGGACGCCGCGCGCCCGCAGGTCGGCGACGGCGGTGGCCGGGTCCTGCCGGTAGGCCCAGGGGACGGTCTCGGTGGCGCCGAGCGCCGTCTTCTCGATGTCGGGGCGCGGGGGGGTGGCGGTCATCCCGCACAGGTAGAGCCCGCCGAGGTTGGCGGCGTCGGCGGTGCGGAACATCGAGCCCACGTTGCCGGCGCTGCGGATGCCGTCGAGCAGGGCGGACACGGGCATCCGGTCCCGCAGGACCAGCGAGGCGCGGTCCAGCCGGTCGGCGGGTCGGGCGAAGGGGTCGTCGCTGAAGCGCATGAGGGGTCCCCGGGGGCCTTGGGTCCGCTGGGGCCGTCCGGCGGCCCGTTGCCGGGCATGATGCGGAAGATTCGCCTTTCTGGCAACAGCGGGTTAAACCGCGGCCGGCGCCGGCCGATAGCATCGTCGAGGGAGCGCCGGGAGCGGAGGAGCGGCTTGAACCATCATCACGATCAGGTGCGGCCCGCAAATGAAACGTAAAACCGTCACGTTGTGCATGATCGCCAAGGACGAGGAAGCGACCATCGGGCAGACCATCAAGTCCGCCCTGGCGGTGGTCGACGAGATCGTCGTCGGCGATACCGGTTCGTCCGACAACACGCGCCTGATCGCCGAGGGCTACGGGGCCCGCGTGGTCGACGTGCCGTGGGACGACGACTTCGCCGCGGCGCGCAACGCCGTGCTGGCCGAGGCCCGCTGCGATTGGATCCTGGTGCTGGACGCCGACGAGCGCCTGCAGCCGGTGCGCCCGGTCGAGCTGCAGCGCCTGCTGTCGGAGCCCGACGCCGCCGGTTACCGGGTGGCGGTCCTCGCCGGTGGGCAGGAGCGCGGCGAGGAATCGGCGACCCAGGTGCGGCTGTTCCGCAACCACCCCTACGTGCGCTACTGCTACCCGGTCCACGAGACGGTGGAGATCGCCCTGGAGAACTGGGCGACCGCCCGCGGGCTCGCGATCCGGGGCTCCCAGCTCGCCCTGATCCACGACGGCGGCGCCGACCGGGCCGCGAATCGCGGCGAGCGCAACCGCCGGCTGCTGCGCGAGGCCTCCCGCGAGTACCCCTACGAGCCCTACTTCGCCTACTGCCTGGCGACCGAGACCCTGACCCGCCTCGAGGACGAGGTGCTGCCGGTCGCGGGCCTGGGCAAGACCGTGCGGCAGCTGGAGCGCGCGTGGGGAACGGTGCGCGGCATGGCGCCGGCGGCCGCCGCGGCGCTGGCCTACGGGCCCGACCTCGTGGGCCTGCTCAGCGCCGCGCAGATCGCGCAGCTGGAGACCGCCGCCGCGCTCGACGTCGTGCGCGACGCGATGGAGATCTACCCCGATCGCCCCGAGCTGCGCTTCCGCCGCGCCGTGGCGGCCGTCCGCCACCTGGCCCGCGGCGACGACGCGGGCCTCACCCTGGTCGCGGCCTCCAGCCTGCGCAAGCTGGCGACGCGCGATCTCGAGGCCTGCCTGGCCTCGGCCGGCGCGGCGCCGGACGCGGATGAACGCTGGCGCGACCTGTACCCGTGGCGTTACCTTGGCCTGCTGGACCTGCTCGACGGGAACCCCGACGAGGCGGAGCGCCGCTTCGACCGGGCCCTGGACCTGGCCCCGCTCTACTCCCACGCCTGGCTCGGCAAGGCCGAGTGCGACCGGCTGCGGGGGGAGGGCCGGCGGGCCCTGGGCTACTACCTGCGGGCGGTCACCACCGACGAGCGGAACCTGTCGGCCTGGCTCAGGGGCGGGCAGGTCCTGGAGGAACTGGGTTTCCGCGACAACGCCAAGAGCTGGCGCGCGAAGATCGAGACCCTCTTCCCCGAATTCGTCGGCCTGCGCGACGCGAGCGACTGGTTGGACGAGATGCTCCCGCGCCGCCTGCAGACCACCTAGGCGCCCCGGAGAAACGATGCCCCACCACCACGTCACGGCCGACCCGGAAACCGACGGCCTGCGCGGCGATCCGCCGCCGCGCCACCTGCGCGTCCACACGCACCGCAACCTGCGCCTGGCCTCGATCGCGGCCATCGGCTTCGACATGGACCACACGCTCGCCCTCTACGACCCCCACGTCTTCGAGCAGCTCTGCTTCGAGATGGCCGTCGCGCTGCTCGTGGAGGCCAAGGGGTACCCCGAGAGCCTGCGCGAGGTGGCGTACGACCGCACCGCCGTCACCCGCGGCCTGATCGTCGACCGCCGCCTGGGCAACCTGGTCAAGGTGGACGCCTACGGCTACGTGGCGCGCGTCCGCCACGGCGGGCGGCTGCTGTCGAAGGTCGAGCGGCGGGAGGCCTACAAGCGGGGCCGCATCCGGCTGAGTCCGAACCGCTACCGCGTCGTCGACACCCTGTTCGACCTGCCGGAGGGCTCGCTCTACTCGGCGCTGGTGGCCCTGAAGGACGGGCAGCCCGGGCTGCTGCGCCCGAGCTACAAGACGCTGTTCGACGACATCCGCGACGCGATCGACACCATCCACCGCGACGGCTCGCTGAAGCGCCGCATCATGGCCGACCTGCCCCGCTACTTCGTGCGCGACCCCCTGCTGGCGCCGACGCTGCGCCGCTTCCGCGAGGCGGGCAAGAAGCTGTTCCTGCTCACGAACTCCGAGCCCGACTACACCGGCGCCGTCATGAACTACATCCTCGGCGGCGAGGACGGCCCCTGGGACGACCTCTTCGACCTGGTCATCTGCACCGCGCGCAAGCCGGGCTTCTTCCTGCCCAAGGGCAAGGGCGAGCGCATCCCGGTCGACACGGTGCCGCACCTGCCGAACCGCCGCGGGCAGTGCTTCACGGGGGGCGACGCGTTCTACCTGGAGTCCAAGCTCGGCGCGATCGGCGACGCGATCCTGTACTTCGGCGACCACACCTACGGCGACATCCTGCGCAGCAAGAAGTCGGTCGGCTGGCGCACCGCCATGATCGTGCCGGAGGTGGAGGAGGAGACCCTCGCCGCGGAGCCGCTGCGCGGGACGATGGCCGGCCTCGAGGAGATCGAGGATTCGCTGGAGGACCTGGGGCTGGAGCGCGACCACCTGCTGTCGTTGCCCGACCACGACCCCGTGGTCGTGCAGGAGCTGCAGGAGCGCATCCAGGCCAGCCTGGGACGGCGGGCCCAGCTGCAGAAGCGGATCGCCGCGGTCTACAACCCCTGGTGGGGCTCGATCTTCCGCGAGGGGCGGGCGGTCAGCCGCTTCGGCGCCCAGATCCGCGACGTCGCCTGCGTCTACACCAGCCGCGTCAGCAACCTGTCGCGCTACCCGGTGCAGAAGTTCTTCTCGAGCACGGGCGAGCGGATGCCGCACGAGTGACGCGGGCCGCCGTTACTTCCAGTGTTCGCTCAGGAACTGGTCGACCTCGGGGATGCCGCCCTGGTACACGAGGTAGCCGTTGTAGGGCTCCCGCTCGGTGATGTCGCGCGCGATCGGGGTCAGCATGATGCGGGCGACCTCGGCGGGGTCCTGCGTCTGGCCCAGCGCCCAGCCCAACTTCATGTAGGCCACCTCGGGCAGCATGTTGGCCGCGGGCACGACGCCCAGCTCCATGATCTCGCGCCCGGTCTCGTACACGTACATCTGCACGAAGCCCCAGAGCGTCTGCACGGTCATGAACATCGAGACGCCCGCCCGGTGGGCCCGCTCCAGCGCGGGGTACAGGGGGCGGTTGACGTGGCCCAGCCCCGTGCCCGCGATGATGATCCCCTTGTAGCCGTGGTCGACCAGGCTGTCGATGACGTCCGGCTTCATGCCCGGGTAGTAGTAGACCAGCGAGACCCGGTCGTCGAAGACGGCCTTGATCGAGACGTCGCGGTCGGCGCGGCGGCGGCGGTAGTCGTTGCGGAACGGCGTGACGCCGCCCTGGTCGACCTTGCCCAGCGGGATGTCGCTCAGGGTGCGGAAGGTCGAGCGGTACGAGGAGTGCATCTTGCGCACGCGGGTGCCCTGGTGCAGCAGGCCGTACTGGTCGCTCGTGGGGCCGAACATGCAGACCATCACCTCGGCGAGGTCGCTGGTCGCGGCCGTGCGCGTGGCGTTCATGAGGTTGATGGCGGCGTCGGAGCTGGGCCGGTCGCTCGAGCGCTGGCTGCCGACCATGACGATCGGCACCGGCGGGTCCTGGACCATGAAGGAGAGGATGGCCGCGGTGTGGTGCATGGTGTCGGTGCCGTGGCCCACCACGATGCCGTCGACGCCGGTGGCGATCTCGCGCCCGATGGCCTCGGCCAGGCCGATCCACTGCTCGGGGCCCATGTTCTCGCTGAACACGCCGTAGAGCTTCTCGGTCTCCAGGTTGCAGACGTCCGCCAGCTCGGGCACCGAGCCGTACAGCTCGCCGGGCGAGAAGGCGGGGATCACGGCGCCGGTGCGGTAGTCCAGGCGCGAGGCGATCGTGCCGCCGGTGCCCAGCAGCTTGACGCGGGGCTTGCCCTCGGAGTAGGGGAAGGCCTTCTCCGGGATCTTGTAGTTGGCGACCTTGCGCCCGTGGACCGTGATCTCCTGCATGCCGCCGACGTGCAGGCCGATGTTGTAGCCGGTCGACATCTTCAGCACGACGTGCTCCGGGTCGGCCATCTCGTTGCGCGGCAGGATGAGCCCGCGGAACTCGCCGCGGTCGGTGCGGACGGTGACGTCGCTCCACACCAGCGCCTCGAACCGCCGGAGCACCGACAGCGCGGGGTCGCGGTAGCCCTTGTAGTCCTCGCTGACGTTCCCGCTCACGACGTCGCCTCCTCGGCCCAGGCGGCCGCCTGGCGTCCCGACACCCGGCCGCGCAGGGCGGGCATCACCCGGCCCATGATCGTGCGCAGCCGCGGCCCGCCGTCCGCCGGCAGGACCGCCGGCAGCTCCTGCACGGCCGCCGCGAAGGCCGCGTCGAAAGCCGCGCGGGCCGCCGCCGGCGGCAGCGCGTCCGCCGGCTCGTCGTCCGACCACCAGATCCCCTCGGGCAGCACGCGGCCGGCGCGCAGCCCGTCCAGGACGCGCTCCCACCAGTCGCCCGCCGCGGTCAGGCTCGACGGCCGCGGCAGGTCGCGGTCCAGCAGCAGCGAGGCCAGACCGGTCGCGGTCAGCGGGCCGTCGCCGAGCTGCGGCTGCAGGTGCGCGTAGAGCGCGTACGCGGGGTGCCGGGCCAGCCGGTCGGCCAGGTCCTCGCCGACCCCGTCGCGCCGCAGTCGTTCGCGGCGCTCCCAGGGCGGCGGCGGCAGGTCGGTCGCGAGGCGCGCCAGCCTTGTCGCGCCCAGCACCACCGGCGGCAGGTCGGTGTCGGGGTACATGCGGCTGGGGCCGGGCAGGACGCGCTCGAAACCGGTGGTGTCGTCGTCCAGGGCCTGGCGGGTCTCCTCGGGCACGCCCTCGCAGGCCTCGCGGGCCCGCAGCAGGATCTCGCCCGCCGCGGTGCGCGCGTCCCGCTCGTCGCCCCAGACCACCATGATCGGCGTGTCGCGCCCGACGCCGCAGGCGCGCTCGATGCGGCCCCACTCGGCCGACGAGAGCGTCGGGACCTCGCTCGTCGAGCAGATGACGTTCGGCAGCGCGTCGATGCAGGCGACCACGCGCACGCGGTCGGAGAATTCCTTCAGGAAGCGGGTGTGGGGCTGGGTCGGCGTGGAGACGAGCCCCTCGAAGCCCGGCAGCGGCACGGCCACGACGCGGGCGCCGCCGGTGATCGCGTCGCGCAGGTAGCCGCCCTCGGCGGCGTGGACGACGGACGTGACGTCGCGCGAGGCGTCGGTCAGCGAAGCCGCGGTGACGCCGCGCTCGCGCAGGACGTCGCGGATGGCCAGCAGGCTGCGCTGGCGCAGGGCCTCGTTGTGGACCAGCCGCGGGATGCGCTTGATGCTCGGGACGCCCTTGATCTCGACGCGGGAGCCGCCGCGGATGCTCACGTTCACGTCCTGCCGCGCCGCGCCGACGCCCGTGCGCACCAGGCCGCTGGCCCGCGCCAGGCGGCGCAGCGCGTCGCAGACGGCGGCCACGTCCCAGGGAGTGTGCATGTCGGGGTCGGTGACCGTCTCGATCAGGGGCATGCCGAGGCGGTCGGTGCGGTAGACGCGGGAGTGCCCGCGGTCGCTGACCTCGCGGCAGGAATCCTCCTCGATGGACAGCTGGCGGATCCCGATGCGCCGGCCGCGGTGGGGGACCGCGCCCTGGACGCCGATGATCGCCGTGCGCTGGAAGCCCGTGGGGATGCTGCCGTCCAGGTACTGCTTGCGGGCGATGTGGATCTCGTCGACCACCTGCAGGCCGAGCATGAGCGAGACCCGCACCGCGTTGTCCAGCGCCTCGGGGTTCATCTCGAAGGGCGGGGCGTCGTCCATCTCGTAGGTGCAGACCGTCTCGTCGTTCAGCAGGTAGGTGATGTTCTTGCGGGTCTTGAACTCCATCAGCGCGGTGCCGTCGTAGTCCCCCATCTCGCTGAGGGTCGGGCGCATGTGGCGCAGGATCTCCGCGTGGTGCTCGGTGGTGTACCTGCCGGCGGGGCAGCGGCAGAAGAGCTTCTTCGAGGTCTGCAGCTGCTGGTGCACTTCGAGCCCGGACATCAGCCCGAGCGACCGGTACTCGTCCTCGCCCCAGGCTCCCAGGACGGGCAGCGGGGCGCCCTGCAGGGGATCGTAGCGGGTGACGTCGTTCATGCGCGACCTGTGCGGCTGGAGTGATGGAACCTGCGGCGCGGGACCAATATAGGGGGCGCCAGGCGGGGGGCCAACGTTGTTTTCCCTTCGGCAGGCCGGTTGTGAAATCTCGTCAACCTGCATCTTGACGCGTGTCGCGGGGCGGGAGTAGATTGGTCCTGTCAAAGACCTAACAAGAACGGTTGTGTCCGTGGCGGTGCTGCGGAGCGATCGGCGAAGGGAGATCCAGGTGAGGGTCGTCAACAACAAGGGCAAGAAGTTCCGCGTCCCGGACGCCACCATCCTGCGCCTGCCCCTGTACCTGGACAAGCTCATCCTGCTGCAGCAGGCGGGCGTGAAGGAAGTCTCGTCGCGACAACTCGCGACTTCGCTGGACATCAAGGCCAGCCAGCTGCGGCACGATTTCCACTACTTCGGGGGCTTCAGCAAGCCGGGCCGGCCCTACCAGGTCGACAAGCTGGTGCCGGCCCTCGAGGAGATCATCGGGGTCGACGTCCCGGTGCCCATGATCATCGTGGGCGCCGGCCATCTCGGCCAGGGCCTGGCCAACTACCGCAATTTCGAACGCCTGGGCTTCCCCCTGCGCGGGATCTTCGACGTGGACCCGAAGCTGGTGGGCCTGGAGATCCGGGGCGTGCCGATCCGGCCGCTGTCGGAGATGCCCGGGTTCGTGAAGGAGCACGGCATCAAGGTCGGCGTGCTGACCGTGCCGGTGAACGTCGCCCAGGACGTCGCCAACCAGATGGTCGCCGCCGGCGTGGTCGGCGTCTGGAACTTCACGCCGACCGACATCCGCACCCCGCCGCAGGTCATCGTGCGCAACGAGCGCCTCGCGGTGGGGCTGATGTGCCTGAGCTTCAAGGCCAAGCGCATCGGCCAGAACGACGAGCTCAAGCCGGACTAGCCGCCGCCGCTCACCAGCGGATCAGGTTGGCGCCCCAGGTGAACCCCGAGCCGAACGCCACCAGCACCAGCAGGTCGCCGCGGGCGAGCCTGCCCTCCCGCACCGCCTCGCTCAGCGCGATGGGGATCGACGCCGCCGTCGTGTTGCCGTAGCGCTGGATGTTGCTGAAGACCTGCTCCGGCGCCAGATCGAAGCGCTTGGTCACCGCCTCGGTGATGCGCAGGTTGGCCTGGTGGGGGATAACCAGCTTGACCTCCTGCTTCGCGACCCCTCCCGCGTCGAGCACCTCCTGGATCGCCTCGCAGAAGCGCCGCACGGCGTGCGTGTAGACGGCGCGGCCGTTCATGTGCGGGTAGTGACGGCCCTCGGCGATCTGCGCGGCCGTGATGCGGCCGGGCTGGCTGCCCGACGGCAGCTCGCACCACAGCTCGCGGGCGAACTCCCCCTGGCTGTGCAGGACGCTGGCCAGCACGTCGCCCCCGCCCTCGCCGGCGCGCAGGACGACGGCGCCGGCCCCGTCGCCGAACAGCACGGCGATGTCGCGGCCGCGGTCGGAGATGTCCAGCGAGGTGGAGTGGATCTCCGTGCCGACGACCAGCACGGTGCGCGCGAAGCCGGCCTTGATGTGGGCCGCGGCCGTGGCCAGGCCGTAGACGAAGCCGGTGCACTGGTTGCGGATGTCCATGGCGCCGACCGTCCGCG
Organism: bacterium; assembly: GCA_030654305.1. Lineage (NCBI taxonomy): Bacteria > bacterium. Next base: position 15,027 of record JAURXS010000147.1, read on the forward strand.
CGCCCAGCGCGTGCTGCAGCAGGACGCCGTTGCCCGGGAAGAAGCAGTCGGGGTTGAGGGTCGCGCAGATGATCAGGTCGAGCTCCTCGGCCGCGATGCCCGCGTCCTGCAGCGCCATGCGCGCGGCGCCGGCGGCGAGGTCGTTGAGCGTCGTGCCGGGGGAGATCCAGCGCCGCTCGCGGATCCCCGTGCGCTCGACGATCCACTCGTCGCTGGTGTCCATCCACTGCATGAGGTCGCGGTTGGTCACGACGCGATCGGGGACGCAGTGCCCCGTACCGATCACCATGGCGCAGGTCATGTCCGGCCTCCCGGTTCAGCGGCTCGTGATCTCTTCATCTGCTCGTGAACTCTTCATCTACTCGTGAACTCTTCATCTACTCGTGAACTCTTCATCTACTCGTGATTTTGGGATCCCGGCCCAGGTCGGCCACGTGGGCGGCGGCCCAGGCGGAGGCCTCGGCTTCGGTGCGGAACCAGGCCACGCGGACGCGCGTGAGCGAGGCGCCGCCGGCGGTCTTGACGGTCTCGGTCTCGATGCGGTGTCCGACCCGCCGCAACCTGGTCACCAGTTCCTCGGCGTTGGCCGGCTGGCCGAAGGCGCCGAGCTGGATCGCCCAGGTACCGGAGGCGCCCGGCGGCACCACCGCCGTGCCGGCGGCCGCGGTCGCCGGCGCGGCGCCGTCCGCCTGGAAGCCGTCCGCTGTGTTGCCGCCCGCCTCGCCGTCGTCCGCGCCGGCGGTCGTTCCCGTGCCCGCGTCGTCGCCCACCGCCGCCCGTCCGCCGGGCGACTCCGGCACCACGGCGGGCGCTTCCCGCGCCAGATCGACGTCGCCGCTGACGGGCCGCTGCGGGTCGTAGGGCAGGCCCGGCGAATCGGTGGTGACGACCGAGGTCTGCTCGCCCACCGGCGGGGGCAGCTCGAAGCCGCCGCGCGGCCAGAAGACGAAGGCCAGCATGGCCACCAGCGCCACCGCCACCGCGGCCAGCAGGCCGCGGCCGCTGCGGCCGCCGCGACGGCGCAGGCC
>JAURXS010000148.1 GCA_030654305.1 bacterium
GCCGCGGTCGACGACCTTGGTGTCGCCGGTCACGACGATCACGCCGGCGGCGCGGGCCGCCCGTTCCATCGAGCCCAGGATCCGGTCCAGCAGCGCCAGCGGCAGCCCCTCCTCCAGCACCAGGCCCACGCTCAGGTAGAGCGGGCGCGCGCCGCTCATGGCCACGTCGTTGACGGTGCCGTTGACGGCCAGGTCGCCGATGTCGCCGCCCGGGAACTCCAGCGGCGTGACCACGAAGGTGTCGGTGGAGAAGGCGACGCGGCCGGGCGGCAGCGTGAACACGGCCTGGTCCTCGAGCTTCGCCAGCAGGTCGTTGCGGAAGCGCGGCAGCACGTGCGCGTCGATCAGCTCGGCCGACAGCCGCCCGCCGGCGCCGTGCGCCAGTTGCACGGTGTCGTGGCCGGTCAGGGGCGCCAGGCAGGACAGGCCGTCGAAGTCGGGGGCGTCGCTCACGGGTTCCTCCGGTGGTACTTCCAGTAGGCGGCGCAGGCGCCCTCGCTCGAGACCATGGTGGCGCCCAGGGGCGTGGCGGGCGTGCAGGCCTTGCCGAAGGCGGCGCACTGGTCGGGCTTCTTCACGCCCTGCAGGATCTCGCCGCTGATGCACTCCCGCGGTTCCTGCGGCGCGATGTCGCCCACGTCGAAGCGCCGTTCGGCGTCGTAGGCGGCGTACGCGGCGCGCAGGCGCAGGCCGCTGCCGGGGATGACGCCGATGCCGCGCCAGGGGCGGTCGCAGACCTCGAAGACCTCGTCCACCACGGCGCGCGCGGCCGGGTTGCCGTCGCGCTTCACGATGCGGGCGTAGCGGTTCTCGACGCCCGCCTCGCCCCGCTCCAGCATCTCCACGCAGCTCAGGATCCCCTGCAGCAGGTCGACCGGCTCGAAGCCCGTCGGCACGATCGGCACGCCGAAACGCGCGGCCAGCGGCTCGTACTCCCGCCAGCCCATCACGGCGCAGACGTGGCCGGCGGCCAGGAAGCCCTGCACCCGGTTGGCGGGCGCGCCGAGGATGGCGGCCATCGCCGGCGGCACCAGCACGTGGCTGACCAGCTCGCTGAAGTTCGTCAGCCCCTCGCGCGCCGCCTGCCGCACCGCCATGGCGTTGCCCGGCGCGGTGGTCTCGAAGCCCACGGCCAGGAACACGACCTCGCGGTCGGGGTGGCGGCGGGCCAGCTGGAGCGCCTCGAGCGGCGAGTCGACGAAGCGCACGTCGCCGCCGCGGGACTTGACCCGCATCAGGTCGTCCCGCGAACCGGGCACGCGCAGCATGTCGCCGAAGGAGGTGAAGATCACGCCGGGTCGCGCGGCGATGGCCAGCGCGCGGTCGATCGTCTCGAGCGGGGTCACGCAGACAGGGCAGCCGGGGCCGTGGACCAGGGTCAGCGAGGGCGGCAGCATCTGGTCGAGCCCGTGGCGCAGGATGGCGTGCGTCTGGCCGCCGCAGATCTCCATGATCGCCCACGGGCGCGTCGCCGCCGCGGCGATGCGCGCCAGCAGCGCGCGGCACGGCGTCGGGTCGCGGTACTCCTGCAGGAACCTCACGGGAGCTTCCCGTCGCGGTCGGCGTCGTCGGCGACGTCCGGCAGGCTGTCGGCTTCGATCAGCTCGTTGAGTTCCGAGAGCGTGGCCAGGGAGGCCGCGGCCTCCGCCTCGTCGAGCACCTGCAGGGCGAAGCCCGCGTGCACGATGACCCACGAACCCTCGACGGCCTCGGGCGTGTAGGCCAGGCAGGCCGCGCCGACGACGCCGGCGTAGTCGATGCGGCCCATCGGCAGGCCGTTCTCCTGGTAGATCTCGATCACCTGGCCGGGTACGGCGAGGCACATGGCGGTCCTCCCGGGTGCGGGGCGCTGTGGCGAAGATAGACCACGGGGGCGGCCCCGTCCAACGCGGCGGGGGCTCACGCGAGCCCGGCCCGCGCCACGGCGGCCTGGCCGAGCGACACCGCCCCGTCGTTGGGCGGCAGTTCCCGCGGCAGCAGGGGTCGCAGGCCGGCGGCCTCCAGCCGCGGCGGCAGCAGGGCGGCCAGGATCCCGTTCTGGAAGCTGCCGCCGCCCAGGGCGACCGTGCGCAGCCCGGTCAGCCGCGAAGCGCGCCGGGACGCCTCGACGAGCAGGTCCAGCAGGGTGCGGTGGAAGCGCGCGCTGACCTCGGCGGCGTCCGCCCCGGCCCGCACGGCGGCGACGGCGCCGCGGATGATCGGCCCGCAGGGCAGCAGCAGGCCGTCGCCCGCCTCGTCGATCTCCCAGGCGAAGGGCCGGGCGGCTTCGACCGCGGCGCACGTGGTCAGGGCCGTCAGCTCGATCGCCGCCTGGGCCTCGTAGCGGACCTCGCGCCAGCCGCCGGTCAACGCCGCCACGGCGTCGAACAGCCGGCCGCAGCTGCTGGTGAGCGGGGAGTGGACGCCGCCGTCCACCATCCGCAGCACGACCGCCGTCTCCTGGTCCGCGAGGAAGGGCAGATCCGGCAACTCGTCGCCGAACGCCGCGCGCAGGTGGCTCAGCGCGATGCGCCGGGGGTGGCGGATCGCGGCGTCGCCGCCGGGCAGCGGCACGCACGACAGGTGGCCCACGCGCGTGCAGGCGGCCGCGTTCCCGGCGAGGATCTCGCCGCCCCAGATCGTGCCGTCGGTGCCGTAGCCGGTGCCGTCGAGGATCAGGCCGAGGGCCGGCTCCGGGTGCCCGTGCTCGGCCAGGACGGCGGCCAGATGGGCGTGGTGGTGCTGCACCGCGATCAGGCGCTTGCCGGCGTCGCGGGCCTGCTCCTGCGCCCACCGCGTGCTGAGGTAGCCGGGATGCAGGTCGTGGGCGATCGTCTCGGGCTCGCACTCGAGCAGCTCCTGCAGCGTGCGGACCGATTCCTTGAAGAAGCCGTAGGCCGCCAGGTTCTGCAGGTCGCCGACGTGGGGCGACAGGAAGGCGCGGTTCTCCTTCAGCAGGCAGACGGTGTTCTTCAGCTCCGGTCCGACCGCGAGGACCGGCGCGCCGCTCCCGCCGAGCAGCACCGGCAGGGGCGCGTAGCCGCGGCTGCGGCGGTGCAGGAGCGCTCGGCGGCCGACGACCTCGACCACCGAATCGTCCGCGCGGCGCAGGATGGCCCGGTCGTGCAGCAGCCAGGCGTCGGCGATGTCCACGAGGCGCGCGCGGGCCTCGTCGTCGCCGAGGCAGATGGGCTCGTCGCCGGCGTTGCCCGAGGTCATCACCAGCGCGCCGGCGCCGAGGGCCCGGACCTCTGCCAGCAGCAGCAGGTGCAGGGGCGTGTAGGCGAGCATCACGCCGAGCCGGCGGTGGCCGGGCGCGACGGCGGGGGCGAGCGCGGCGTCCGCGCGGCGCTCCAGCAGGACGATCGGCGCCTGCGGCGAGGCCAGCAGCGCCGCCTCCTCCTCGCCGGCGTGCGCCAGCTCCCGCGCCGCGTCGAGGTCCGCGACCATCAGCGCCAGCGGCTTCGCCTCGCGTCCCTTGCGCGCGCGCAGCCAGAGCACGGCCGCCTGGTCGTCGGCGCGCGCGGCCAGGTGGAAGCCGCCGAGCCCCTTGACCGCGAGGATGCGGCCCGCGATCAGCAGGCGGGCGGCTTCGCGCAGCGGGTCAGCGGCGGGATCGACGCCCTCGCCCTCCAGGCGCAGCCGCGGCCCGCAGGCGGGGCAGGCGTTGGGCTGGGCGTGGAAGCGGCGGTCGTGGGGGTCGTGGTACTCGCGGGCGCAGTCGGGGCACATCGCGAAGGGCGACATGCTGGTGAAGGGGCGGTCGTAGGGGATGCGCCCGATGATCGTCCAGCGCGGGCCGCAGTTGGTGCAGTTGGTGAAGGCGTAGCGGTGGCGGCGGTCGCCCGGGTCCAGGATCTCGCGGCGGCAGTCGGCGCACAGGGCGCTGTCGGCCGGCACGCAGGTCGAGGTGCCCGGCGAGTCGCGGCTCGGCAGGATGGCGAACCCCTCGGCGCCGACGGCGGGGACCGGCTCGGCGGCGACCGACTCGATGCGGGCCAGGGGCGGCGCTTCGGCCTCGAGCCGGCGGCGGAACGCCGCGAGACCGGCGGGGTCGCCCTCGATCTCGAGGATCACGCCCTCGCTGTCGTTGGCGACGTGGCCGGCCAGGCCGAGGCTCTCGGCCAGGTTGAAGACGAAGGGCCGGAAGCCCACGCCCTGCACGACGCCGTCGACGCGGAGCCGTTGCCGCTGCCGCTGCCGCGTCATCTCATCGCGCCGCGGCGGCGCGGCGGTCCCGCAGCCACCGGTACCAGCCGTCGAGCCCCTCGCCGCCGGTCGCCGACAGCTCCACGAAGGCCAGCGCCGGGTTCACGCGCCGCGCGGCGTCCTTGCAGGCCTCCACGTCGAAGTCGACGTAGGGCAGCAGGTCGGTCTTGTTGATCACGCACAGGCTCGCCGCGGCGAACATCGCGGGGTACTTCTGCGGCTTGTCGTCGCCCTCGGTCACCGAGATGATCACGACCTTGGCGTGCTCGCCCAGGTCGAACAGGGCGGGGCAGACCAGGTTGCCCACGTTCTCGATCAGCAGCACTCCGCCCGAGGGCACGGCCAGTTCGGCCAGCGCGCGGCGGACCATCTCGGCGTCGAGGTGGCAGCCGAAGCCCGTGTTGACCTGCAGCACCGGGGCGCCGGCGGCCGCGATGCGCTCGGCGTCGTTGAGGGTCTGCTGGTCGCCCTCGATCACGGCCAGGGGGATCTCGCCCTTGAGGTCGCGGATCGTGCGCTCGAGCAGCGAGGTCTTGCCGGAGCCGGGCGACGACACGAGGTTCAGCGCCAGCACGCCGCGGCCCTCGAACCAGCCCCGGTTGCGCTCGGCCACGACGTCGTTGCGCCGCAGGATGTCCTGCTCGACCGACAGGCGACGGCCGCCGCCGTGATCATGGTCGTGGCCGTGATCGTGGCCGTGATCGTGGCCGTGATCGTGATGGTGGCCATGGTCATGGTCATGCTCGTGCTCGTGCGGGTGGGCGTGCTCCGTGTCGCCGTGCCGGTGGGGGTGGTCGTGCCCGCCGGGCTTGCGGTAGGTCACCGCGTCCGGGGACTGGTTGCAGCCGCACGTGTCGCACATGACGCCCTCCAGGGGCTTGGTGTTCAGTCGACGTCGAGCGAGGCGACGCGCAGCTCGCGCCCGCCCACCACCTGCAGGCAGCCGTCGCAGGCGGGGCAGAGGGCCGCGTAGAAGTCGATCTCGGCGTCGGCGCCGCAGGCGGGGCAACGGCCGCGGCCGGGCAGTTCGCACACGACCAGCTCGGCGCCGGCGGCCATGGTCCCGAGGCGGGCCGTCTCGAAGCAGAAGACCAGCGCCGACAGCTCGACGCCGGCCAGCCGCCCGATCTCCACCGTGACGGTGTTGATGCGCGCGGCGCCCGCTTCACGGGCCCGTTCCTCGGCGATCTCGAGGATGCCGGCGACCAGGGTCATCTCGTGCATGCCGCCTCCCGGATCCTAATATAACACTTGGGGTTGGGACCACAAGCCGACCTTGCGGCCGGCGGTTCCCCGTTGCACCTTGGAGGGGCCGCACACCCACCAGGAGGGTCCCATGGAACAGACCAGCGCGCAGCCGCCCGTGATGTCCGCCCAGTTCGCCGGGCGCCAGCCTTCGGTCATCCGCATGGCGCAGCTCCGCTTCGACGAGCGCCGCGACGGCACCGAGGCGATCAACGTGGCGATCGGCAACGTCTCGCTCCCGATGTACCCGGCCATGCAGGAGCGCCTGCGGAACCTCGGCGCGCCGCAGAGCCCCTTCCGCGACGGGGTCGTGAAGTACTCGTCGACCGCCGGGACCCAGGAATGCATCGACGCCTTCATGAACGTGATCGCCAGCAGCGGCTTCGACACCGCCGGCCTGCACGGCCACATCACCGAGGGCGGCACCCAGGCCATGGAGCTGCTGATCGTGGGCGTCTGCGGACCCGCCGGCACGGACGAGGCCCCGCTGCTGTTGATCGACGCCGCCTACACCAACTACAAGACGCTCTGCCAGCGTCTCGGCCGCGCCACCTGCTCGGTGCAGCGCAGCCTGGGCGAGGACGGCAAGTTCTCGCTGCCCGACCCCGCGCGGATCGAGCAGGTCATCCGCGAGAAGAAGCCCCGCGCGATGGTCGTGATCCCCTACGACAACCCGACCGGACAGTACTACGACCACGAGGCGCTGGTCGCCCTGGCCCGTCTCGCGGTGAAGCACAACCTGTGGCTGGTGAGCGACGAGGCCTACCGCGAGCTGTACTACACGGGCGGCCGCTGCACCAGCGTCTGGGGCGTGACCGAGGCCGAGGCGCCCGGCATCACCGGCCGCCGCATCGGCATCGAGACCACCTCGAAGGTCTGGAACGCCTGCGGGCTGCGCATCGGCGCCCTGGTCACCGACAACGAGCCCTTCCACCGCAAGGCCATCGCCGAGCACACCGTCAGCCTCTGCAGCAGCGTGATCGGGCAGTACGTCTTCGGCGCGCTGGCCCACGAGGACCACGCGACGCTGCGCGCCTGGTACGGCAAGCAGCGCGATTACTACCGCGGCATGCTCTTCGACTTCACCTCGCGGATGCGCGCCGCCCTGCCCGGCGTGATCGTCTCGAGCCCCGACGCCGCCATCTACTCGGTGCTGGACGTGCGCAACATCGTGGCCGACGGGTTCGACGCCCTGGACTTCGTCCTGTGGTGCGCGTCCGAGGGGAAGGTCGACGTCGGCGGCCGGGCGCTCACGGTGCTGACCGCCCCGATGGCCGGTTTCTACAGCGTGCCCGCGGGGGAGCCCAACCCGGGCCGCACCCAGATGCGCGTGGCCTACGTCGAGACGCCCGAACGCATGGCGATGATCCCGGAGCTGTTCGCGGACCTGCTGCGGCAGTACGAGCGCAAGCGGGCCGGCTGAGGCGCGGCCCCGCGGCCGGAGAGAACAGGAACGGGAGCCGCCGCCGGCTCCCGTTCCGCGTCCCTGTCCGCTGGCTTCAGCGGTAGAGGGCCTTCACGGCTCCCCAGGAGCCGCTCCCGGCTGCGAGGACATCGATCAGTTCGAAGTCGCAGTGGAGGATCGCGCCCGGGTCGGCCGAAGATCCTGTCAGCTCGACCCGGTACATCCCCAGCGGGATGGGGAACAGGTCGAGGTCGAACGACGCGGTGATCGTCTCCCCGGGGAGCATGTCCCACACGTCCGCCAGCGCGACGCACGCGTCCACGCAGAGCGCCGTGTCGAGGTGGTAGATGATGTAGGCGGGATACGAGATGAAGTGCCCCGGCCCCGGGCCGCCGTTGTGGATCGTGATCTCCACCGTCTCGAAATTGTTGTACAGCGATTCGCTCGTGGCGACGGTCAGCTGCGCGGCGGCCGTCGTGGCCGCCAGGATCGAAACGATGGACACGCAGGCAACTCGCAGCGATCTGTACATCTCCACCCTCCCACGAGATCGAGCAATCGCACCGCCGCCGCCGGCACGACGGCCCCGTTCGGCGGTACAATGGTGAGTCCCGACATCGATGGTACCGGATCCGGACGCGGCCCACAACCCCGCCGGACGTCGACGTCACTTCAACGGCCGGCAACCGCCTTCCACATATGGCACGTACCGCTTCAGCAGGAAGTGCTGCCAGGTCTGCTCCACCACCGCCGGCCAACCCGCCAGGATCTCGCCGGCGGCGTGGACCTCGACCCGCACCAGGGTGCGCCCCTCGCCGGCGTCGGCGAAGGTCCAGGTCGTGACCATGTGGATGGCGTGGCCGGCCAGGCCCAGCGGCCCCTCGTAGCGCAGCATCTCGCCGCGGCGAGCGTAGGTCACCGCGGCGTGGCGGACGCCGTCGCCGCTCTCGTCGAAGATTTCCAGGAACGCGCCGCCCGGCTTCGGTTCGACGACCAGGCGCACCGGGTGGTCGGACATGGTGTGGTCCCACCACCCCGAGATGTCGCCGGTGGCGGCGTCGAAGGCCGCGGCCGGCGTTCCGGTCACCGTCGCCTCGACCGCGAAGGAGAAGGCGCCGGTCGGCGGCGTTTCGGCGCGGGCGGTGGCGACGGGGATGGCCGCGGCGAGCAGCAGCGCGCAGCAGGCGAGGGTCGGGATCCGGCGCATGGAGGCACCTCCGGTGATGATCATTCGAGGACCGACACGGGATCGCCCGGGCGCAGGTCCCCCTCGCGCACCACGCGCGCGAACACGCCGAACATGACGCCGCCCGGCAGCGTGCGGTAGCCGGTCAGCGTCCGCAGCGGTTCCGGCCCGACCTCTCCGGTCAGGGGATCGACCGTCGTGTTGGGGCAGCGGGGGCACGGCCGCAGGATCTCGAACTCGGCCGCGCCGGCGCGCAGCCGCCGCCAGCCGTCCTCCGCGTAGGGCTCGCCCCCGCCGATCACCAGGTTGGCCCGGAAGCGATCCATGCCGACGGGCGCTTCGCCGCGCGCGGCGAGGCGGAGGTTGAGGTCGGCGAGCGACGCCTCGCCGCAGATCAGGTAGGGCGCCGAGCCCGCCAAACCGTCGCTGACCGCGGGGTCGGCGGCGGCCGGTTCGCCCGCCGGCGCTTCGCCGTGCGCCAGCTGCGCGAGCCAGACCGTCTCGCCCAGCAGCTCGCTGAAGTAGCGGTTGGCCTCCGGCGCGGCCACCCTGGCCGCGAGCGTGCGGCGCTTGACGGTGACCGGCAGCGGGGCCGAGTCCGCGGGCGGCGGGGCGCCGCGCAGGGGCGGGCCGACGGCGCCGGTGACGACGAGCGCCTCGCCGTCGAGTCCGATCGCCACGGTAGCGAGCCGGGGGTGGGACTTGAGCATGACCGGTTCGCCGGACTGGGCGACCAGCAGCCAGCGGCGGTCGCGGCGCCGGCCGCGGGCCAGCGCCGCGGCCTCGGCCAGCGGCACCGCGCGCGCGGCCTTCAGCGGGTAGGCGAACAGGCCGGCGACGATGAGATCCTGCACGGCGTCACTCCCGCGGCACGAGCCTGGCCGGCACGTCCATTTCCATCTCCAGCAGGGCCTGCGACAGCGTCTTGCCCTGCGGGTCCAGCATCAGCGACACGGTGCCGCCGCCGCCCAGGGTCCGCTCCAGCAGGAAGTTCAGGGCCAGGAGGTTGGGCGCCTCGTGGCGCGTGACGCGGCCCAGCACGACGCCCTTGAAGAAGCGCCGCACCACGGCCGGCTTCAGTTCG
>JAURXS010000149.1 GCA_030654305.1 bacterium
CGCCTGCGCCAGGAGGACCCGCGCTACTCGCTGGCCAACGCCGTCGGCTCCGGCCTGATCCTGGTCTCGCTGGTCTACGACTTCAACCTGTCGAGCGCCGCCATCGAGTCGGCGTGGCTGGTGCTGAGCGTGTGGGGGCTCGTCCGCGCCCGTCGCCGCAAGGAGGGATCGTGAAGCGGGGCGTCGCCGCCTTGCTGATGGTGTCCGCCCTGTGCGTCGCGACGCGCGCCGCCGCGGACGCCGCGACGGGCATCGCCGGGATCTGCGCGTCGCTGCCCGACGGCGCCGCGGTCCGGGTGGTGCTGCGCGACGGCACCGCGACCGAAGGCCGCGTCGGCGGCTGGGACGGCGCCGTCCTGCGCCTGATGACGGAGGACGACGGCGCGGCGGCCTGCGCCGAAGCCGACATGATCTCCCTGTGGAAGCGCGAGAGCCACGCCAAGGGCGGCGCCAAGGTCGGCGCCCTGACCGGCGGCCTCGCGGGCTGCCTGGGCGCGGCCGCGTTCGCCGTCCTCGTCAGCGCCATCGCAAACAGCGGCGAAGGCGGCGGCGATGACAATCACGACGCGGAAATCGTGCCGTTCGTGGCGATCGGCACGATCGCCGGCGCGGGCCTCGGCGCGCTGTTGGGGGGGACGGCCGGCTCGGCGCTGCCCGACTGGAAGCTGCTCTGGACGCGACCCGGCATCCCGGCGGCCGTCAGGAGCGCCGCCGTGCACCGTCGCCTGCGTTCCGGCGGCCTGGAAGTGCTGCTCGGTTCGGCGAGCGCGCGGCGCTGGCCGCAGGACGACGGGCTGGCGTTCGCGGGGCGATGGCGAGCGAAACTGTCGCCCCGCGTCTGGACCGCGCTGGAAGTCGCCCGCCACGACGTCAACGCGTACGAACCGGTCTCCATGGACCTCGGCGGCTCCACGCCGGGCGGCGACATCGCGTGCTGGCAGGCCGGCGTGCTGCTCCAGGCCAACCTGGCCCTCGGCGAGGTGCGGCCCTACGTCGTCGGCGGCCTGGGCGGTTACTGGTGGCGCGAGGATTTCCTGGGCGGGAGTTGGGGAGGCGGCCTCGAGGCCGCCATCGACCCGCGCACCTTGGTCCGCCTCGAGTATCGGCGCCACGGCAACCTGCAGCGCCTGGCCGGGGCCGACCCCACCCTCGAGTCGGTGATGGCCGGCGTGGCCATGACCTGGTGAGCCGCCGGGCCGCCGAAAGGCACGAGGGCCGCCCCCCTGGGCGGCCCTCCGTCGTTCGCATCGCCGGGGAACTCCGGCCTACATCGGCGCGAACCCCTGGTCCGCCCAGTACTCGTCCTGCATCATCTTCTCCAGCTCGACCAGCTGCGCGAGGTGCCCGACC
>JAURXS010000150.1 GCA_030654305.1 bacterium
CGCTGCAGCATGCGCGAGCGGTTCACGTCCACGACGATCGAGAACAGCATCACGCCGAAGGCCCACCAGGAAGCCTCGATCTCCACCTTCCTGAAGAACAGCCGCTGCACGGCCTCGTAGACGATCCAGATGCAGGTAACCATCAGCAGGAGGGTCTCGAACAGGGCAGAGAGGTTCTCGACCTTGCCGTGCCCGTAGTGGTGCTCGCGGTCGGCGGGCCGGTCCGACACGCGCACCGCGAAGTAGGTCACCACCGCGGCCACGAGGTCCAGGGCCGAGTGCAGGGCCTCGGCGAGGATGCCGAGGCTGCCGGTCATCAGGCCGACGGCGAGCTTCAGGCCGGTGAGCGCCACCGCCGCGACCACCGACTTGCCGGCGGCGTCCTGCTTCTCGCGGACGGCCACGTCCCTGTCGTGCCCTTCCATGACCGCTCCCTCCCCCTCACTTCAGGCCGCGGAACGCCGCCATCACGCGGTGGCGGGCCACGGCGTGGTCCACGATCGGATCCGGGTAGCCGCAGCGGCGGCGGGCGGCGGGCGACGGGTCGTGGATCTCGCGCGCGCCCAGGGCCGCCAGCTCCGGCACCCAGCGACGCACGTACGCGCCGTCCGGGTCGTGGCGGCGCCCCTGGGTCGCGGGGTTGAAGACGCGGAAATACGGCGAGGCGTCGGTGCCCGTCGAGGCGCACCACTGCCAGCCGCCGTTGTTGCTGGCCAGGTCGACGTCGACCAGCGACCGCGCGAACCACTGCTCGCCCTCGCGCCAATCGTGCAGCAGGTGCTTGGTCAGGAACATCGCCGTGATCATGCGCAGGCGGTTGTGCATCCAGCCTTCGGCCGCGAGCTGCCGCAGGCCCGCGTCGACGTAGGGGTACCCGGTGCGCCCCTGCTGCCAGGCCGCCAGCTCGTCGTCGTCGCAGCGCCACGCCAGCCGCTCGGTCCCGATCTTGAACGCGCGCCCGCGGGCCACCCGCGGGTAACCCGTCATCACGTGCCGGTAGAACTCGCGCCAGACCAGTTCCTTCACCCAGACCGCCGGTCCCATCCCGAGCGTGTCCAGGAGGCCGCCGTTGCGACTCAGGACCGCGGACAGGCACTGCCGCGCCGAGACCGCGCCGACGGCCAGGTACGGCGACAGCTCGCTGGTGCCTCCGGCGAGTTCGGCCTGGTTGCGCCGCTCGTGGTAGAGGTTGATCGGCCCGGACACGAACTCGTCCAGCCGGCGCCGGGCCGTGCGCTCCCCGGCGGGCCAGCGCGACGGCGGCACGGCGGATCCGTCGAAGGCGCCCCAGTCCGACGGGCCCGGCTCGGGCTCCACCGCGCGCGACGGGCGTCGGGACGGGGCCGGCGCCGGCTCGGGCACGCCGGCGCGCAGCAGGCTGAGGCGCCAGTTGTTCCAGTAGGGCGTGTACACCGTGTAGGTCCCGCCCTGGCGGGTGGCGAGCGACGTCGGCGGCAGCACGGTCTGGTCGTCGTGGAGGTGCCAGGCCAGGCCGGCGTCGGCGCAGGCCTGCGCGGCGGCGAGGTCGCGCTGCAGCTCGTTCCACTCGGGCTCCGCGTTGCAGAAGACCGCGTCGCAGCCCGCGCCCCGCGCGGCGGCGACCACGGCCGCGGGCGCCGCGCCGAAGCTTCCCGCCGCGCGCACCAGCAGCGGGATGTCCAGCGCCGCCAGGTCCGCGCCCAGCCGCGCCACCGACCGCTGCAGGAAGTCCACGCGCGGCCGGCCCCAGTCGTGCTCGCGCCACTGGTCGGCGCAGACCAGGAACAGGGCGGCGACGGGCCCTTCGGCGGCGGCGCAGGCGGTGTGCAGGGCGGAATTGTCGGTGGTCCGCAGGTCGCTGCGGAACCAGACCAGGGGTCGCATGCGGCGGATCACCTCGTTCTTCGCGGGCGCGGGTTGGATCGACACTAGCCTCTCATTCCCGCCGCCGCCAGCCCGGATCGCGGCGGGCGGGTGACAGACGCGCCCCGCGGCGTTAGATTCCCCACCTGGTCCGCAGATCCCCGAACCCGGGAGCCTCGCCTTGAAGATCAAGAACCTCGCCGACGTGCCGCGCGAGACCGTGACGATGGACGGCGTGCTCGGCGCCACCAAGCAGCTCGTCATGGGCTCGGCCGACGGCGTGCCCAACTTCTCGCTGCGCGTGTTCACCGTGGAGAAGGGCGGCCACACGCCCTGCCACAGCCACCCCTCGGAGCACCTGAACTACGTCATCAGCGGGCACGGCGAGCTGCGCGACGCCGCCGGCGCGGTCCACCCGCTGGCGCCCGGCGACTTCGCCTTCGTCTCCCCGCACGAGACGCACCAGTTCCGCAACGCGGGCGACGAGCCCTTCGTCTTCGTCTGCGCCGTGCCCCGGCAGTACGAATGACGACGGGACGGGCATGCTGCTGATCGCCGTCACCGGTCCCGTCGGCTCGGGCAAGACCACCCTGCTGGCCACGCTCGCCGCCTGGTCGCGCGCGCAGGGCCTCGCCCCGGACGGCTTCCTGGCCCGCGCCGTGCGCCGCGCCAACCCCCTGCTCGGCGCCGCGGGCTACGAGCTGGAGTGGGTCGCCGACGGGCGCGTCATGCCCTTCGCCGAGCGCTCCGGCCCCGGGCGACCCGCCTACGTCTTCTGCGCCGACACCCTGAACGCCGCCCGCGTCTGGGCGACGGGCCTGCGCGACGAGGCGCCCCGCCCCCTGGTCGTGCTCGACGAGTTCGGCCTGCTCGAGGCCCGCGGCGAGGGCCACCTGGCCCTGTGGCCCGACCTGGCGGCGGCCGAGCCCGAGGTCGTGGTGATCTCCGTGCGCACCGACGTGCTCGACGCCGTCAAGCAGCGCCTGGGCCGCCCCTTCGACCTCGTGATCGACGCCGGGGACCCCGACGCCTGGGAGAAGCTGCGCAGCGCGTGCCGCGAGCACCGCGACTGGATGCGCGTCGGCGGCTACGGCGCCGGCGCGGGCGGCCTGGAGATGAGCCTGGGCTCGGCGCTGCACGGCATGAAGATCCCGCTGCGCGGCCTGCTGATGTCCAGCCTGCAGTCCTCGGTGATGACGCTGGCCGGCTCCGGCCTGGGCCGGCGCGGGCGCGTGGTCTGGGTGCCGCTGATCGCCGCGGGGCTCAAGGCGCTGTCGCCGGCGGGCAGCCGCCTGCGGCCGATGCTCGCGATCTCGATGCAGGGCCTGCTCTACGGAGGCTCGGTCACGGTGCTGGGTTGGAACGCGCTCGGCGTGGGGCTGGGCGGCTTCCTGATCGGCGTCTGGGCCGCGTCGCAGGGCATCATGCTGCAGTGGCTGCTGGTGGGCGAACACCTGCTGCGCGCCTACGATGCGCTGACCGGCTGGGTCGCGCACCACTGGCACGTGGGCGCGCCGGCGCTGGGCGCGGTCATCGCCGGCTGGATCGTGCTGTGGGGCGCCGTCGCCAGCGCCGCCACCCTGGTCACCTGGCGCCGCCGTTCGCTGCCGCGCCGCTTCCAGGAACTCATGTCCCGCCGGCTCGAGGGCCTGCGCGACCCCGACGCCCCGCCCCCGACGCGCCGCCAGGCCGTGCTCAGCGGCCTGCGCGACCTGTCGCGTCCCGCCTTCTGGCTGCCGCTGCTGGTCATCGCCGCGGTGGTCCTGGCCGCCGGCGCGTCCTGGAGCGACGCCGCCTGGATGGGCGTGCGCGCCGTCACCCTGGGCTTCCTCATCTTCACCGCGGCCCGCTCCTTCGAACCTCGCCGCCTGGCCGCCTGGCTGCGCCGGCGCGGCCACTGGGGCCCCGCCGTGGCCCTGGAGAAGGCGCTGCGCGGGCGCGAGCGTCACCGCGGCTGAACGCGGGGATTCATCGAGTTTTCACGCCGCCGTCATCCCCCCCTCACACGACCTCTCTATCATGTTCCCGTGAGCTGAGCCGTCGGAAGCTCCGGGTCCAGGCAGCGGCCCCCCCGAGGACCACCAAGCCCGACCCCCACCCCGGCCCGGCACCACACCTCACGCTGTGGAGACATGGGCACGGTCCAGCACCCTTACGAACAACCCAGAGGACCGCGCCCTGTTCTCCCGGCGACACTTCCAGACCCGGGAGGACCGGCGTGTTCGAAGCCTTCAAGCGGTTGCGCTGGGACTGGCGCGACGACATCGGCCGCTTCAACCTGCTCAACGCCGTCTGGATGCGCACCCCCGGCACCCTCGGTTTCATCTGGCGCAACCAGCACGTGCCGCGGCGCTTCCTCGCCGCCGGCCGGGGCATCATCATCCACGAGGGCGTCCGCTACCGCGGCGTGCACAAGATCCGCTGCGGCGACCGCGTCGAGATCGGCGTCGGCTGCTTCCTGCAGGCCAGCGGCGGCCTGCGTCTGGGCGACGACACGATCCTCGGCCCCGGCGTGAAGATCTGGACCGTCAACCACCGCTTCGCCGACCTGCGAAAGGCGATCCAGGACCAGGGTTTCGAATACGATCCGGTGACGATCGGGCGCGGTTGCTGGCTGGGCGCCGACGTCTTCGTGATGCCCGGCGTCGACCTGCCCGAGGGTTGCGTCGTGGCCGCGCGCAGCGTGTTGGCGAAGAAGGCCTACCCGCCGTTCTCGATCCTGGCCGGCTACCCGGCGCGCGTCGTGGGCCGGCGCGACGTCCCCGGTACGGCGGCGCGGGCCGAGGTCGAGAGCCTGATGGAGGCGGTGGGAGCATGACCGAGAGCTACGACATCATCACGCGCGACGGCGGCCTGCGGCTGTTCAAGGCGGACCCGCAGTGGGAGCGCGAGCGGCTGGTGAGCGTCTCGGCCCCGGGGCTGGCGGCGCGCTCCCTGCGGTTCCCCGCCGGGCAGGACATCCTGGACGTCGTCGGCCTGCCGGCCTGGGCGGACGTGACCGTGTCGGTGCATCACGTCCACCCGCTGCGCCGCCTGGTGAAGCGACCGGTCGTCCTGCAGGCCCGCCCCAAGACCCGTCGCCTGCGCGGGCTGATCACGGGTTCGGGCCGCTGCGGGACGCAGTCGGTCGCGCGCTGGCTCGACGGGCGGACCGACCTCGACGGCGGCGCCCTGCGCGCCCGTCACGAATCGCTCTGGCACTACCTGCTGCCGATGATCGCGGCCGGCCGCGTCGAGGACGTGCGGGCGATCATCGCGGGCTTCACGCACGAGATCGAGTGCGCTCCGCACTTCTCCCTGCTGCCCGACGCCATCGAAGCCGGCGCGGTCGTCCGCCTGATCCGCGACGGCCGCCGCGTCGTCCAGTCGGGCCTCAACCGCGGCTGGTACGTGAAGGAAGGCCCCTGGAACCGCGTGAAGCCGGTCTTCCCCGGCGACGCCTTCGCGCAGTCGTGCCGGTTCTGGGTCCACGCCAACCGCAACCTCGAGCGCGTCGCCACGCACACCTTCCGCCTCGAGGACCTGACCGCCTCGCCGGCGACGCGGGCCGCACTGCTGGCCGCCCTCGGGCTGCCGCCGGGCGGCCGACCCCTGCCGACCGCCAACGCGGGACAGGTCTCCTCCCAGACCGACCGCTGGTCCGAGGAGGAGCACGCGACGTTCGAGGAGATCTGCGGGGAACTGATGGACGAGCACTATCCGGGATGGCGGCGTGAGGCGGGAGCACCGCAAGGCGCCGCCGGTTCGCCGCTGATGCAGGTCGCCGGAGCCGGCTAGCGGCGGCCGTTCAGACCCCCGCGGGCTCCCCGTGGGCGCCGTCCGGCGCCCTCTCGCAGAAGAGGCTGTCGACGTCCCAGCCCTCGCGGCAGACGTCGTGCAGTTCCTCGACCAGCCGCACCATCTCGAGGTCGTTGGCCAGGAGGTCGACGTCGCCGGCGCGGTCGTCCTGCCCGACGCCCCTGGCCTCGAGCTGCGCGTACGTCTCCTCGATCTCGTCGAGCGCGAGCTGCAGGCTGAGGTCCACGTACTCGTTGACGAGCGCCGGCGTGACGTCGGGATCCCCGATCCCGACCAGGCTGCCGCGGATGACGCCCCGGAAGGCGTTGACGGCGACGCACACGTGCTCGAAGGCGAAGCCCTGCCGCCGGCGGTGGTAGGCCAGGAGCCGCGCGTAGGTCCGCACCAGCGTGCGGTCGCGCGTGCGCATCGCCCCCACCAGCACCTCGAAGAACAGGGTGACGTAGGCCTGGAGCGACGCCTCCGTCATGCGCCCGTAGTCCCGGAAGTCGCGGTCGCGCTGCTCGCGGCGGATCGCGGCGGTCACGTCCAGGACGATCCGTTCCCGCGCCTGCCGCAGGTGGCTGAACATGACGAGGTTGGGCCGCCGCGCGGCGTGGACGATCGCCGCCTCGTTCCGCAGCCGCCACAGCTCGGGGTGGGACTTCATGTTCTCGACCAGGATCAGCAGCCGGCGCTTCAGGTCGTACCGCGGCGTGGGCGCCCAGCCGAGCTGCGCCTGCGTCCGCGACGCGTCGACCCGCAGCTCCCTGTCGATGTAGCGCATCATCCAGGTGCGCTCGAAGGGCGGCCGCCCGAGCAGATCGAGGGCATACTGCCGCAGCGCCACGGCCGGGTAGGCGAGCGCGCGCGGGACGTGGACGGGGCGGCACTCCAGGCCGTGCAGGAACCGCGTGGCCGCGCAGTAGAGATCCTGGTGCGACGTCGCGTGCGACGGGCTGGCGTTGAAGACGGAACACGGCGGCAGGTCCTCCGCCACCTCCGCGACCCGCAGCAGCAGCGCGGTCAGGTCGTGGATGTGCAGGTACGGCACGGCGCTTTTCCCCCGGCCGCCGAGAAAACGCGAGTTCCAGTCGTCGGAGAGCCAGGTGTGCAGGAAGGCGTACACCGGCGGGTACTCGCACCAGTCGCTGTAGATCGCGGCCAGGCGCAGGATGCTGCGCCGGAAGCCCCCGGGATGGTCGCGGATGAGCCGTTCCGCGTCGCGCTTGCTGCGGGCGTAGGGGAAGTCCGCGTCCGGCTCGCTGTCCTCGGTGAGGCTCGCCCCCGCGGCGGGGAACCGGCAGGCCGCGAGCGAACTGCTGTAGATGAAGTGACGGGCGCCGATCGCCTCGGCGAGGTCGAGCACGTTCTGCGTCCCGACGACGTTGGTCCGTTCGTACTCGAGATGATCCCGGTAGGTGAAATCGTAGTACCCCGCGAGGTGCAGCACGTGGTCGGCGCCCCCGTGCTCCTCGATGCAGCGGGCGACATCCAGCAGCGCGTCGCGGTGGGCGATGTCGACCTGCGTCCAGCGCTGGTTCTCCAGGTGCGGCACGCCCGCCTCGAATTGGGAGCGGCGTGCGAGGCAGAACAGACGGAACTTGCCGTTCGCCGCCTCCAGGAAGTGGCGGCCGACGAAACCGGACGCGCCGGTCACCAGGATGCCCGGCAACCGCATGTCCATGGCCTGCTTGCTCTCGACCGTCATCGGATCCTCCTCGCCGCGGGGGGGCGGCCCGGCCGGCGCGCGAACGCCAGGACGGCGGCGATGCCGCCGTCGAACAGGCCCGAGGCGAGGATCAGCGGGATCTGTTCCACGAAGCAGTAGTACGACAGCAGGAAAACGGCCGCCGTGACCTTGACGAAGACGATGTACGGGACCAGCAGCGAACGTTCCCGTACCCTCCAGGCCGCGCGGCCGTAGAGCGCGACCATCAGCACGTGGAACACGCCGCCCTGCGCGGGGAAGAAGGGCGATCGCATCCCGCCCCAGCCCGCCCGGTCCATCAGCGCGTCCGGTTGCGCGATCAGGATGAGGCCGGTGACCAGGGAGTGCAGGGCGACGCAGGACAGGAAGCACGTCATCGACGCGGCGGACTTCGCACCACCGCCCCCGAGTGGGGAGCCGACCTCCGAGGAACCTGCCGACATGCCGCGGCCCTCCTGTCGGCATCAACTTGCATCGCGGCGCCTGCAGAGTCAATTCGATAGCGGATAATAAGTTAGGCGATATGAATAGCGAACGCAGACTAACGTTCGAGTCGCTTTGTCTTCAGCTCGATAGCGACGTCACGAACCGCGCCACCAGGTTCCCGGTCACCTCGCGCCGGTACCCTTCCGTCGACCGCACGTCGTCGATCGGCGTCACCTCGTCCCGCGCCGCGGCGGCCGCCTCCCTGGCCAGGCGTTCGAGGTCGGCGACCCGCCCGCCCTCCAGGATCGCCATCGCCTCGCGGAGCAGGACGACCGTCGGCCCCACGCTGCCGGCCGCCAGCCGCACCTCGCGCAGCGCGCCGTCCTCGACCCGCGCGCAGGCGGCCAGGTTCACCTTGGCGATGGCCTGGGCCCGGCGCGTGCCCGCCTTGCGGAACGACTGGCAAGTGCCCGCGACGGGGACCGGCACCACGACCGCGGCCACCAGCTCGTCGGCGCGGCGCACGGTCGCGCGGTAGCCGGTGAAGAAGGCGTCGGCCGCGACCTCGCGCACGCCCGCGGTCGAGACCAGCCGCACGCGCGCGCCCAGCGCCAACAGCGGCGGCACGGCGTCGGCGCCGGGCGAGCCGTTCACGAGGTTGCCGCCCAGGGTGCCGAGGCTCTGGATGGCGGGCGCGCCCACGGTGCGCACCGCCTCGCGCAGGCAGGGCAGGTCGCGCGCGACGTCGGGGTCGCGCAGCAGGTCGACGTAGGGTGTCGCGGCGCCGATCACCAGGGCGCCGCCCTCGCGGCGCACGCCGTTCACCTCGTCCACGCGGCTCAGGTCGAGCAGGGCCGCGGGCGAGACGATCTCCTCGTGCAGCAGCACGCCCAGGTCGGTGGCGCCGCCCACGACGGTGACGCCGCCGCGCGCCAGCAGTCCGCACGCCTCGCGCAGCGTCGTCGGCAGGTGCACGGCCACGTCGTCGCCGGGCGAAGCCTGCGGCGGCGACCAGGGACCGGCCGCGGGCTCGTCCCCGCAGGCGCGCCGCGGCGTCCGCGCGGCCAGTTCGACGGCGCGCACCACCCGCTCGTAGCCGGTGCAGCGGCAGAGGTTGCCGGCCAGCGCCTCGCGAATGCGCGGGCGCGACGGCCGGGCTTCATCGTCCAGCAGCGCGCGCGAGGCCATCACCAGCCCGGGGATGCAGTAGCCGCACTGCACGGCGCCCTCGGCGACGAACGCGGCCTGCACCGGGTCGGGGCGCTCCTGCGTGCCCAGCCCCTCGACCGTGCGCACGACCCGGCCGTGGGCGCGGTAGGCGGGCAGCAGGCAGCTGTTGACCAGCCGGCCGTCGAGGATCACGGCGCAGGCGCCGCACTCCCCCTCCCCGCAGCCCTCCTTGGCGCCGACCAGGCCCAGGTCCTCGCGCAGCACGTCCAGCAGGCGCTTGAGCGGCGGGACCTCGAGGTCGCGATGCACGCCGTTGACCCACATCGCGATCTTCATCGGCGCACCTCCCGCCAGCGTCGCAGCAGGATCTCGGGCGTGACCGGGGCCTCGAACACCTCGACGCCCTGTCCCCCGGACAGCGTGAGCGCGTCCTCGATCGCAGCGGCCAGCGCCGGCGCGCCGGCGTTCATCGGCAGCTCGCCCAGGCCCTTGGCCCCGAAGGGGCCGCGCGGGCTGGGCAGCTCCGCCAGCTCCACGTCGAAGTCGGGGGCGTCGAGGCTCGTGGGGATGATGTAGGTGGACATGCGGTCGTTCAGGTAGCGGCCGTCCTTGAGCTTCATCTCCTCGAGGTGGCCCCAGGCCAGGCCCTGCAGCGTGCCGCCCTCGACCTGCCCGACGCAGAGCACGGGGTTGACGGCGCGACCGATCTCCACGACGTGGGTCAGCTTGACCGGCCGCACCTCCATGGTGTCGACGTCGACCTCGACCTCGGCCACGGCCGCCGCCCAGGACCAGCCCTGGTAGGCGTCGCCGTGGTGGTGGGCCTGGTCCCACGCGATGTCGGGATCCGGCTCGTAGGTCGCGGTCGCCGACAGGCCGGCGTGGGCGGCGGCCGCGAGCGGGTCGGCGCACTTGTCGCCGGCGAAGGCGCGGGCCTTGTCCATGAGTTCCCGGCAGGCCGCGACCAGGATGCGCCCGACGACCATCGTGGTGCGCGACGCCACCGTCGGCCCCGAGTCGGGCACGGCCGAGGTGTCGGGCTGGTGGAAGCGGATCCGCGCGACGGGCACCCCGAGGGCCTCGGCCGCGATCTGCGGCAGCACGGTGGCCGCGCCCTGTCCCATCTCGACGCTGCTGACCAGCAGGGTCACGGCGCCGTCGGGGTCGAGACGCACCGCCGCCCGGCCCTTGATGCGGTCCTCGCCGTCGCCGGTGAAGCCGCCGCCGTGCAGGCAGAGGGTCACGCCCACGCCGCGGCGCAGGGCGCCGCCCCGCTCGTTGCCTTCGCGCGCCTCGCGCTTGCGCTGCGCGTAGCCGGAGCGCTCCAGCGCGCGCTCGAGCACCAGGTCGGCCGCGGCCATGCCCGGCCGCAGCGTCTGCCCGAAGACGAAGGTGTCCCCGTCGCGCACCAGGTTGCGCCGGCGCAGCTCGGCGGGATCCAGCCCGAGCCGGCGCGCCGCGCGGTCCATCTGCCGCTCGCAGGCGAACGCGGCCTGCGGCACGCCGAAGCCGCGGAAGGCCCCGTTGGGCGGGGTGTGCGTGGCCACGGTGCGGCCGCGGATGCGCGCGTGCGGGATGCGGTAGGGGCCGGCCACGTGCAGCACGCCGCGCGACAGGACCACGGGGCTCAAGGTCGTGTAGGCGCCGGCGTCGAGCACCAGATCGATGTCGACGGCCAGCAGCCTGCCTTCCCCGTCGAAGGCCGAGCGGTAGCGCGTGCGCGACGGGTGCCGCTTGGTCGTGCAGGCGACGTCCTCGCGCCGCTCGTAGATCATCGACACCGGATGCCCGCAGCGCATGGCCAGCACGGCGGCCTGCAGGGCCAGGATGGACGGGTAGTCCTCCTTGCCCCCGAAGGCGCCGCCGGTGGGCGACTGCCGCACCACGATGCGGTCGCCGTCGAGGCCCAGGGCGCGCTTCATCGCGCTGTGGATGTAGTAGGGACACTGCAGGGAGCCGAGGATCTCGACGCCGCCGTCGGGGCGCGGGGTCGCGACGATTCCCTGCGGCTCGAGGTACATGTGCTCCTGGTAGCCGGTGTAGTAGGTGCCCTCGACGACCGTCGCGGCGTCGGCGAAGACGGCATCGGGGTCGCCGCGGTCGATGCGGTACTCGGCGACGATGTTGTCCGCGCCCCAGACCGGGCCCTCGCCGCGCAAGGCGGCGTCGAGGTCCAGGACGGCCGGCAGCTCCTCGAGTTCGACGGCGACGGCGGCCAGGGCGGCCTTCAGGGTGTCGCGGTCGGGGGCGGCGACCAGCGCGACGGGCTGGGTGGCGAAGCGGATCTCTTCGGCGGCGAGCAGCGGCAGATCCTCGCGGACCATCGCCACCAGGTTGGCGCAGGGCAGGTCCGCGGCGGCCAGCAACAAGGCCTGTGCCGGGAACGCCGCGGTCTTCGTGACCGAGACCAGGCGCGCGTGCGGGAGCGGCGAGCGGACGGCGGCGCCGAGCCAGGCGTCGGGATGTGGCTCGTCCGGCAGGAACCGGGTGGCGCCGGTCACCTTGCCCCAGGCGTCCAGGCGGGGGACGGGAGCGCCGACGCTGCGGTGGTCGCTGGGTGCGGGCATGGGTCGGCTCCCGGGGCCGGATGGCGGTCGAAGCGCGGATCGGAGCGACAACTTAGCACCGGAGACCGGCTTCGGTCCAGTCGGGACGCGGCCCGCCCCAATCGCCTTACCGATATAGCGCCTTGATGCCGCCCCAGTCGTAGCGCTCCGCGGGGACGGTCCCGGTCAGCACGAGCCGCACATCGTCCAGCACGCCGTAGGTGTCGATCGTCGGCCAGCACATGCCGACCAAGCCGATGCTGACGCCCAGCCGCACGTGCAGGTCGGCGCCGAGCAGCCGGTCGTAGCCCATCACACCTATCGGGCAGCACGACAGGAACGACGCCGTCAGGTCCGTGATCTGCCCTTCCACGAGCCTGAATCCCGTGAAGAAGAAGTCGCCCGGGAACGCGTCCGAGGAGAGTTCCAGGGTCAACTCGGGGATCAGCGGGGTGGCGAACGGATCCTCGATGTCGCACATCGCCTCGCCGGCGACCCACTGGCCGGAGATCACCGCGGTCAACTGCTCGATGGACGCCACGTCGTCGGGGATCGCGAAATCGAACGACCGGCTCGTCGGGTAGCCGAAATCCGGCAGCATCGTCGTGCTGTACTCGTAGCCGCCGGCCAGTCCCGTCAGCGGGACGTCGATCGCGGCGGCGGGGCCGGCGAAGCAGGTCATCACGAACAATACGGGACACGAGACGCGCAGAGCGGCCATCTTCCATCGACGCATGATCGGCATCCTCTGTTGGAGCCATGACATGGAACACACGATTCGACAACGGCCGTCCGCGGTTCGCGGCCACCGCGGCACGCTCCGGCCTTGATCCTACCATCTTTCCGGGATGCTGATAAGGGGCCGCCGGCGCGGGCGCCTGGTGAACGACCTTGAAGTCCCCATCCCGATCCCGGGACGTCACGGCACCGCGCGCTGCAGGGTCGTCAGCAGCGAGAACCGCGAGTCCCCTTCGGCGGTCAATCCGCTCATGACTTCCGCGCTCACCTGCCGGTATCCGGTTTTTGTAAAATACAGGTAACCCTCCGGCAGGTCGGCCCTCAGATAGAGGGTGTAGTCGCCGTTCCCGTCGGTGGCGGCGGCGGCGCCCGCACCCGACTCCAACCGGACACTCACCTCCGCGAGACCCTCGCCGGACAGCCCGTCGACGACGCGACCGTTCAAGACCGGGCACGCGGCCGAGTCCGCTTCAAGGTCGGCAGCATCCAATCGCAACGTGAACCGCCGCGCGTACTCGCCTGTTTCCTCGGTTTCCCAGTCCCCGTCCGTCGGCGGACAGATCTGCCGCAACAAGCCGCCGCCAGGCTCTTGACGCACCGAAACGCACCAGACGCACTCCGCCAGCTCCGGCCGCCAGAAGATCGCTTCCGGCATCGGCAACGTGACGTCCGTGTGCGCGGGAACAGCCGCGGATGCCTCCGTATGCCCTCCGAATACCGGGCCCGCCAATCCGACCCGGAGATCCAGGTCGCTGGAGTTGTCGACCCGGAACTCGGCATGCCACAGGTGGTCGGCCACGGGTTCTTCGTCGGGCCCTCCGCAACCGGAGAAGGAGACGGCGGCGAGCGCGAGCAGCATGCAGGTTGCCGGCATCTTCATCGCGACCCCTCCTGACACCCGACACCTGGACGAAGCCGCGCCGCGCGACGGCGTCGGCACGTGTTCTTCCGCCCTGCCGCAGACTACTGCTTCCGGTAGTCGTCGAGCCGGAAATCGCCGCTGTCCGCTGGCGGCATCAGTACGGCGAGGACGAGGTAGACGGCCAAGCCCGCCCCGCCGGCCACCGCCATGAAGATGAAGACAACCCGCACCGGTCGCGTCTGCCACCCGAAGTACTCGGCGATGCCGCCGCAGACGCCGACCAGGACTCTGTCGGCCGACTTTTTCAGAACACGTCGCGCCATGGCCCCATCCCTTTTCAAGAATACTCGGAGCAGCCCGTCAAATCGCCCTCGTTCGTTCCGCCCGCCGCCACCGGCTCCGCGAACGCCAGCACGTACCCGTCGGGATCCAGACTGTAGGCCGCCCGGTGCCCCCAGTCGCGCGGCGCCATGGCGCTCAATTCCCTCGCGCCGGCCGCCAGCGCCCGCCGGTGGTACGACTCGGGCGAGGCCGCCACCAGGTACACCTCGCCGCGGATCCCGCCGCAGGGCATCTCCCCCGACGGCAGGTCCAGCAACCTGGTGATCCCGCGTTCGGGCATCAGTCCCAGGATCGCCCCCGCACCGATCTCGAATTCCGTCATCCCGGGCGCGTGCAGCGTCGGCGGCGCACCCAGCACGCTCTCGTAGAAGGCGCGGGCGGCCTCCTGGTCGCGGACGTAGAGGATGAAGTGGGCCCTGGACGCGCCGCTCACGATAGCCACCGCCTCTGCTAGCGCTGCACGATGAGCTCCCGGATTTCGATCGAATTGGCTCTCGCACCGTATCGGTCCGGCCGCCCGCCGTCAATCCGCCGGCGTCGCCCGCGGGAATGAAAAAGGCCGCCTCCCCAAAGGAAGACGGCCTTGACGGAAGTCGCTTCAAATCAGCGATACAAGGTCTTGATGCCGCTCCAGCTCATCTCATCCGCAGGAACCGTGCCCTGGTCCAGGACCACGTTGTCCGCGTGGACGCGGCAGCTGCTGTCGACGTTCGCGCCCGTGACGGCCTCGATCTGGATCGTCAGGAAATCCGTGTTGGCCGGGGCCTGGAACGAACCGCTGTACGTGGTCCACGCGTTCCACGGCCAGAAGGGCCCCATCAGGCCGGAGCCGCCGATGACGCCGCCGTTCGCCTGCTCGGCGAAGATGTTGACGAAGAGCACGCCGCCGACGTCGGCCTGGTCGAGCTTCAGGTCGAACGAGTAGAGGACCGGCCCCGGAATCCCGCTGCCGGCCGGAGTGGACTGCTTGAGCACCAGCGCCAGGGCCTCTGCCTGATTGTCCAGGAACGCGTTGTGCGTCCCGGTCGCCGACGGGCCGTTGTCACCGGCCAGGACGGTGACGACGGAGCTGGGGCTCTGCCCGAACACCAGCCAACCCGTCAGGTCGCCGGTCTCGAAGCCGGGATTCGACAGGAGGTTTTCGGCCAACGCAACACCCACTCCACCAGCCATGGGAAGTGCCAGCACCGACAGGATGCTGCCGGTCACCAGAATGGATTTCACAAGTTTCATGACGATTCCCCTTTCAATAGTCCCTTACCACATCGCGCGAAGATCCTCGAGTCCGGCGCCATGTCGCTCTCAGTTCGATCCGTGATGACATGCCCGCTGCGGGCCATGAAGATCGGATCGAGGCGACCAGACCGACTCAGGACCACTTTACACTATGTTCGGAAACCGTACAATCTCTTTTTCCAGCCCGACGCACAAAACCAGTATTTTCATAACTTGTTTTATTAATGTATCTTATGAACATCGCAAGGCTTGCGTCCACGGAGTTCCACAGACCGGCATGATGCTCCTCTCTTCGAAGAGCCCCATGACGGCGAGCTTTCTTGATTGTTCTGATACCGAACAAAGCGTATGATCCCGTTCATGACTTGGCCCGTCCGGAACCGCGTGTGGCGACCAGCACGGGCTGCGACCCCGCCTTCTTCAGTCCGCAATGGAATTGGGAGAATCACCGTGAAGAAGCTCCACCTGACGCTGGCGATCCTGTTCTTCGTCTGCAGCCCCGCTCTGGCCCAGGTCGGCGACCTGCTCTGGGAAGAGAATTTCAACGACCTGGACGACTGGCTCACCATCACCGGGAACGGTTATTGGGGCTGGGGCAACGGCGAGCTGGAATTCTACAAGCAGGAGAATGTCGGGATCGCGCCGGTTCCAGGGGAAGCCGGGAACACGGCCCTGCGCATCACCGCCAGGCAGGAGAGCGGGCCCGGCATCGTCGATCAGTGGGGCAATCCCCTGTCCTACACGTCGGGAAAGGTCGTCAGCAAGTCGTTCGTGACCGTCAAGTACGGCATGATCGAGTGCAGGGTGCGCATCCCGGACATCGATCTGGGCGGCTGGCCCGCGGTCTGGCTGCTGGGATCGGCCAACTATGCCTGGCCCCGTTGCGGCGAGATCGACATGATGGAGATGGGATCCAAGCAGGCTTTCAGGGATCTGCACGACACGCACAACGGCGGCAACGGGCTGAACAATGCCACGGTCAATCAGTCCGTGGCGGCCAACGCCATCTACTACTCGGCCGCCGCCGTCACGCCGGCGAATCCATCCGGGGCGGCCAGCCTCTCCTGGGACCCGGACGACGATTTCTGCCGTCCGTATTACTCCTATGCGAATCCGCTCGTCGAGCGCTTCCTGGTCTACCGGCTGTACTGGGACGAGACCAGCCTGCGCATGACCGTCGTCGACGACGGCGTGGAGCACGACCTGTACACGTCCCCGTTCACCATCGACAGCGCATCCGCCGAATTCCAGGCACCCTTCTACCTGATCGCGAACCTGGCCGTCGGCGGGGCCTTCACCGATGCCTACCATCTCGGCGACCCCGGCAGCGGTCTTCCGGTCTCGATGCCGTTCCCGGCCGAAATGTACGTCGATTACATCCGGCTGTACGAATGGAATGGCCGGGGCGAAGTCAGCCTGGGACCTCCGCCCCAGGAGACCGGGACGTTCGGGATCTATACCGACGAAACGCCCACCGATGACGAACTGGTGCCGGGCGTCTCCGCGGAGATCTACGTATGGGAGGGCACCCTGACCAACGGCTCCCTCGCCCCTTACGAGGGCGACAACGTCCTCACCTGGCAGACCGCGGGCAGCGGCTGGTTCGGAGCCGGCATCATGTCCATGCAGCCGGTGAACCTGTTCGGTTTCGGCGACGGGCACCTGAAGTTCCGCATCAAGATCCCCGCGAACGTCACCTTCAAGATCGGGGTCATCGACACCTGGGGCAATCAGTACTACGTCCGCTTCCCGGCGAACCAGACGACCTACGGGCTGGTGCGCAACGGCGACTGGGGACAGGCCTCGATCCCCGTCAGCGACCTCAGAGGAACGGCCATCGACCTGCGCCTGCTGAGCTACGAATTCGTCATCCTCGAGGAGAACGGCACGGCTTGCATGTTCGCCCTGGACGACATCTACTGGGACGGGGGCGGTAGCACCGGCGCCCCCGACGGGGGCGTCGTCTCCGGGAGACGGTTGGATCTCCACCCCAACGCGCCGAACCCCTTCAACGCCCGGACGGAGATCCGCTTCGACCTGCCCGCTGCGGGCATCTACGAATTGGAGATCTACGACGTCGCCGGCCGCAGGGTGGCCGGCTTCGACGGGGTGGGCTCCACCGGAGCCAACTCGCTGCTCTGGGACGGCCGTGACGACCGGGGCACCAACCTGGGGTCGGGCGTCTACTACTACCGCCTCCGGGCGGGTGCGGATTCGGCGACGCGGAAGATGATCCTCTTGAAATGACATGGAACGGCTAGTCAACGGAGAGCGCGCCAGTCTTTGGGCCCCGGCCGGCATCGGCCGGGGCCTTCTCCTGAGATCGGAGAGAAGCCACGACGCTACTTGAAAATGTCGAAATTCCCCAATAACCACCAGAGCACCAGGAAGACGACGACGGTTCCGAAGCAGCCGCCGCCGAGTTTCTTGGCTCCCCATCCCGCCGCCACGCCGCGTAGAAGTTTGCTCATGATCAACATCCTCTCTTGATCCAGTCACGATACGCCAACCGGTGACAGGTCCACCTCCCAATCGGACTAGAGATCTGCCGCGAACGTATCCCCCCGCTCCACATCTCCCGTCTCGAACCCCAGCCTGAACCAGTGCTCCCTCTGCTCCCCGCTCCCGTGCGTGAAGCTGTCCGGCACCACCCGACCCTGCGTCTGGCGTTGGATGTTGTCGTCCCCGATCGCGTTGGCCGCCGACAGCGCCTCCTCGATGTCCCCGGCCTCGAGGATCGCGAACCGCCGCTCCGCGTGATGCGCCCAAACCCCCGCCAGGAAATCGGCCTGCAGCTCCAGCTTCACCGACAGCGCGTTCATCTCCCGCTCGTCCACCCGACCACGCTGCGCGTCGACCTGATCGGTGAGTCCCAGCAGGTTCTGCACGTGGTGCCCCACCTCGTGCGCGATCACGTACGCCTGGGCGAAGTCCCCCGCCGCCCCGAACCGCTGCTGCAGCAGTTCGTAGAAGCTCAGGTCGATGTAGACGGTCCGGTCGGCCGTGCAGTAGAACGGCCCCACCGCCGCGCCCGCATACCCGCACCGCGAGCTCACCGCGTCGTTGAACAGGACCAGCCGCGGCTCCTCGTACGTGCGCCCCATCTGCGAGAACAGCTCGCGCCAGACGTCCTCGGTGTCCGCCAGCACCACCGAGACGAACCGCGCCCCCTCGTCCGAAGAAGCGTCGACGGGCACGCCGGCCTGTTCCGTCCCGGTGGAGCCGTCCGGCCCCGTCGACGTTTGCTCCAGCAGCGCGCTCGGGTCACCCCCCAGCAGCATGTACACGATCACGACGATGATGCCGACGCCCCCGAGCCCGCCGCCGACCATCATCCCCCCGCCGATACCCCGGCGGTCCTCCACGTTGCCGCTGCCGCGACGTCCCTGCCAGCGCATGGCGCCTCCCTGTTGCGAGTACCATCCAGCCGGCGAGCCGGCGTCAGAGCGCCGGCGACGCCTCTTCTTCCCCGAGCCCGTCAAGAAGCTCCTGGGCCCGTGCCCTAACCGCTGCGTAGAGGTCCCCGTTCACGGCCGGCAGTGCGGCGAGGATCGTCAGGATCTCCCGATCCGTGGCAACCGCCGGGTTGCCAAGCAGGTCCTCGCCGATCTGGACCGAGGTGTGCGTAGAAAGCAATGCAGAGATGGCGAGCAGGGCGCTGCGGCTGGTCTGTTCATCCCGCGCCAGCGCCGGCAACAGGATTCTGAGGCACGCATACCGGTCCACGTCGTAGAGGTCGAACCAGGTGTCGACGTCGAAGAGGGTGGCATCCGATTCCAGGATGTCGTAGGACCGCCCGGCATCCGCGACGTAGCCGTGATAGTCAAAAAAACCCAGCCAACCGATGCGCTCGCCGCATCTGACGCCGATCGCGCGGCTATAGAAGCAGCCGCTGGGACAGTCGAGCCCTTCGCCATAGGCGCAGACGAAGAACTCGCATCCGCTGTAGTCCGTGAGGAGGTGGGTATACTGGAGCGGATCGAACGGCTCCTGGGCGACCCAGTCGGCGACCGCAGGCGAGGGCGGGGTCGGGTGCCAGTCGCCGATAGCCGGGTCGTCGTCGTCGCATCCCGCCGGCAGTGTCGCGAGCAGCAAGCACCACAGCCACGATGCGTAGCGCATGTTCACACCGTCCTCGTCGATCAAGTAGCGAAGCACGATCGGCACGTGGATGGGTCACCACATGATAGCCCGCACGGCGCGGCAACTCAACGACGGATGCGCAGGTTGAGGCCTGGCGATGGCGTGACTCTCGTGACTACTGCAGCGCGGCCCGGACCACCGCGGTATCGGTGTACTGTCGGAACCTCGCGACCTTACCGTCCCGGAACTGCCAGACGTGCGCGAAAGGCGCCGCGAAGTTCTTGCCGGTGGCCTTGAACTTGCCGCTGTAGGTTCCCAGTGCAACGACGGTGTCGCCGTCGGCCACGAACTCGCGGGGAACCGCCGCGAACCCGTCCCACTCGGTGCCGAGCTTCATGAACACGCCCTGGAGCACCGCCTCCGGGCCCACGTACGTTCCCCCGTAGGGGAAGCCCTCGGCTTCGGTCCAGCTCACGTCGTGCGCCAGCACCGCCAGCACCGCCGGCACGTCCCCGCGGGAGAAAGCCTCGTAGGCGCCGCGGATCGCGGCGAGGTTGTCCACCATGGATACTCCTTGAGAACCGCAACGGAAGCGGCGTCGCCAGCCGATGACGTTGCCGTTCGGGTGGGGTCGGTCGTCGTGCATCACCTCGAACAGTCGATGCGGTGGGTCAGGTCAAAGTAGCCCGACACCGCCCAACCGTGAGGGCAGTGAAACGAAGGATATCATACGATATCAGTCTTATTATTGCCCGACACCGTGACGGTCGTGTCGGCGGACCTGGGGGCAGGGTGTCGCGGACTCGCAGGTAACCGCCTGAACCCTGAACGACTTGTGATCAGCAGCCGAGACGGTCCGCGCCCAGGCCTCGCGAAAGCCGTGCTCCTCGGAGAGCCGTCCGAGCAGTTCGGGAGGCACCAGTCGCATGGACGTCGCTGACATACGGGTCGAGCCCCGCGATCCTCTGCCCGAACCGGAGCCGCGCATTGCGGTAGCCGGTCGGGGGTGCGGAAAGCCATCAGATCACCTTCGTCAGCCAGTGCATGATGTTCAGCGCGAGTTGCCGATTGTCGTAGCCCGGAACATTCATGCCGATCGGCCTGCCGTCGTAGCCGCTGAACTGCGCCGAGTGCATGGCGGCCTCCCCGAGCACGACCACGCGCCCGTTGCCGTATTCGAGCGCCAGCCCCTGCGACCACCCCGGGACCGCGGCGGGCTCCCCGTACGTGACGCTGACGATCACGTCGTCGCCCCGCTTCTCGACGGTCGCCTCCGGCGGGCGGGCCACCGCGTCGGGCGAAAGTCGCAGGAACCCGGCCGCGGGCGGCTCGGCGAACACCGCCTCGCCGGTGAAGGTCAGGACGCGGCCGACCCGTTCCGCGGCTTCCCGGCCCTCGACGATGGGGTGCGCGACGAGCCCGGCGTTCTCCCGCGAGAAGACCAGATGGGTCGATTCGTAGGCCGGGTCGAAGTGGACCGGATCCTCGATCTGCCCCCGGCTCAGCTTCACCCCGAATCGGTCCGCTAAACATGCGGCGGCGTGACCGGTAGGATAGTGGTCGGTGACGAGCAGCAGGGCCCCGCCGGCACGGACCCATTCCTGGATGGCGTCGCACTCCGCGTCGTCGAAAGCGGGATCGTCGTTGCGGTCGTTCGTGCCGACCGCGTTGACCACGACCAGCACGGACGCCGGAGCGAGCCCGTCGGTGGTGATCTTCCGCGTGTTCCGTTCGACGCGGTAGCCGTCGGACTCGATCAGTTCGACGAACGGGCGGTAGCTCTTGCGCGCGCGGTGCCAGTTGTGGTGGGCCTCATCGAACAGCGTCAGGGGACCGCCGGCCTCGTACGCGGGTCTCGCCGCGCGCGTGTCGAAGTCCACATCGACCTTGTCGCCGGACGAACAGCCGGGTACGCCGGCGGCCAGCGCCAGCGCCGCCAGCAGGCGAAGCAGCCTGCGGGTCAACTCGCTCTCCTCACGGTGATCGGCCTCACCGCGCCAGCACCACCCGCCGCGTGACCGCTCCGCCCGCCGCCGACAGCCTCATCAGGTACACGCCCGCCGGCGCGTCACGCCCCGCCGAATCGCGCCCGTCCCAGGTCGCGGCGAAGTGATCGGGGCCGTCGGCCGACATCACGGGCGTCGCCACTTGCCGTCCTGCGAGGTCGTACACCGCGAGCGTGGCCGTTCCCCCCAGCGGCGCCGAACCCGCGAGCGCGATCCGCGAGCGCCCGGGGTTGGGCCAGGCAGCCAGTTCGAGCCCGCCGACGACGGTCGCCGGTGCGCCCACCATCGACTGCGGCCGCGCCAGCCACACCCGCCGCGGCTGCGGCCCGGTTTCCAGCGTGTCCTGCCGCGTCCAGGCGAACAGCGGCTCGCCCTGCGCCGTCACCTCCAGCGCGACGTGCAGACCCAGGCTGCGCCGCTCGTGCGCATCGAAGATCGCGCTCCCGTCCTGCCACGCGCCGCCGACGCGGTGGTGGTACTCGAGGTCGGTGCGGCCGGGCTCGAAGTCGTAGCCGTAGGAGGGCTGGACCCAGAAGGCGTGGATCTCGTCGCCGGCGCCCCAGGCGATGCGCGGCGAATGCGGCCAGTCGTTGAAGTCGTGCGACGTCATGATCGAGAACGTGCCCGACCAGACGCCCAGCGCGTTCTGCTCGCTGAACACGACCGTATTGCAGGGGCACGTGGGCTGCGGTTCCAACGCGAGCAGGCACTGGCTGCCGTCGTCGCGGCCGCGCACGTCGAAGACCGACCCGTACCACAGGTGCGGCAGCGGCGCGGCCGGCTCCCAGCCGCCCTCGTCCAGGCCGGTGAGCTGGGCGAGCCGCGCGAACTCCGGGATGAAGTAATAGCGCGGCACGGGCTGCAACGCGCGCGGGTCCGGCGACGGGAACGACGCGACCTGCGCGGCACCCCATTCGTTCCCGCAGCTCGCCACCATCGCCGGCGCGTCGTGGCCGCCCTTGTGCACGCGCACGAACCAGTCCTGCCCGACGGCGCCCGCCCGCACGGTGTACGCGAGCCAGCCGACGTTCCAGCCCGGCTCCGCGCAGCCCTGCAGGTCCAGCGTCACGTCGGAGAGGTCCAGGCCCGTGACGATCGTCTGCGGCGAGTCGCCCCAGGCGGAACCGTCGCCGTAACGGTAGTGGATGTTCTGGCCGTTGATCCAGACCAGCAGGAACCCGCGCCAGGTCCAGGCCGCGACGGGATCGTGCCCGTTGCCCTGGCACTCGGTCGGGTATTCGTCGATCCCGTCGCCCGCGTGGGCGTCGACGAACCTCGTCCAGACGCCGCCCGCGTACTCCTCCCAGGCGACCAGCGCCGCGTCGCCGGGCGAGACCGCCAGCGTCGGCCGGTCGGCGTCGGTCTCGTTGTCGCCGAGCTCCTCCACGAGCCACTCGGCCCCGGCCGGACCGGCCGCGCAGGCCAGCACGCACAGCACCGCCCACCATCGCATCGTCATCCGCCCACCTCCCGCAGCGGCCCCGGGTCGGACACGGGCCGATGATACCACGACCGACCGCCCCCCGGATCTGGCGTTTGTGCCTGCCGCGGGATCTGCTACTCTGTCGGCGTGGGGACGGGCCGGCCGCGGCCCGCCGACAACCGAAGACACACGGAGGCGACGTCATGGCAGAGAAGGGCAGCAAGGACAAGGGCAACCGCGAGACCCGCAAGAAGCCGCAGCATACAGCGAAGGAGAAGAAGGCGCTGAAGAAGGAGAAACAGTCGAAGAAGCCGGAATGAAGCCCGTCCGCAGCGTCGTCGAACGGCTGCTGTGGCTTTACCACG
>JAURXS010000151.1 GCA_030654305.1 bacterium
GTTGCCGCCGACCGAAGTCGCGACCACCGCGCAGCCGCTGAGCATGTACTCGAGCACCGCGTTGCTGAAGCCCTCGGAGTCCGAGCACATCACGCCGATCGCCAGCCGCTGCAGGTAGGCCGGCACGTCGGCGATGCGGCCCGCGAACACGGTGCGGTCGGCGATCCCCAGCTCCGCCGCCAGCCGCTCGTACTGCGGCCGCAGCTCGCCGTCCCCGATCAGGTGCCAGGTGGTCTCGGGGTGCCGGTCCGCCACCCTGGCGGCCGCCCTCAAGAACAGGTCGGCACGTTTGACCCTGCGGTTGAGGTTGCCGACGATGCCGACGGCGACGCCGCCCTCCGGGTGCTCCACGAAACGGTAGCGGTCGACGTCGATCCCGTTGCGGATCACCCCCACCCGGCGCGGGTCCAGCCGGTCCCGCGAGCACACATGATGCTTGACCGCCTCGGAATTCGCCAGGAACCCCGTCGCCAGCGGGTAGGTCCGCCGCATCAGGAACTCCTGGGCCGGCGTGCGCCAGAAGCCGAGGTCGCGGAAGGACACGAGCCGCACCGGGACCCGGGCCAGCCGCGCCGCCGCGATCCCCAGCAGCGTCGAGTCCTGGAAGAACGTCTGCACGACGTCGATCCGTTGCTCGCGCAGGTGCGCGGCGAGGGCGCGCAGCCGCGACACGCCCCCGGGCGAGAACAGCCGCCGGGCGTCCAGTTCGAGGCGCGGGCAGTCGGCCTCCCCGAGGTAGTCCGACGAGGGCCGCAGGGTGCACAGGCTCGGGGCGAAACCTCGGCGGTCGAGGCGGTTGATCAGGCCGATCAGCTGGGTCTCGGTGCCACCGCGGCTGATGCTGTCGATGCAGTAGAGGACCTTGATCAAACCGGAGTATCCTCCCGGGCTGTATCGCCGCCGCCGAACCGACCCCGACGGATCCACCGCCGACATCCCACCGAAACGGCACCTCGTTCGGCATCGGCACCGCCGGGAATTTGTACTACCATGGCGACGCAACCAGCCGATACCGCGGGGGGACGGGCTGGGGGTCGGTCAACGGCCCTTCCCGGTCAATGTGGCACAGGGAAGGAATCAGGACCACAACAGATCGCTGAAGACGGCCGCACGCGCCACCCGACGGACCTCACCTGCGGAGACCCGACCTGGGCCAGGAGTACGGAATGCAGAACCTCGGCACACCCTTAGTCTCCGTCATCACCGCGACCTATAACATGGGGCACTATCTGCGAGAAACCGTAGACTCCATCCTGGCGCAGACCCACGACCGGCTCGAGTTGATCATCGTTGACGACGGTTCGACGGACGACACCTGGAAGGTGCTGGAGGAATACGCAGCCGATCCCCGCGTCAAGATCGTCAGACAGGCAAACGCCGGCCAGACCGCGGCCAAGAACCGCGGGCTGCGGGAAGCGAGCGGACAATTCGTCGGTTTCTGTGACGCCGACGACCGCTGGCTGCCCGAGAAGCTCGCCCGCCAGCTGCCCCACTTCGAAAACGCCCCCTCTCTGGGGGTGGTCTACACCGACTTCACCTGCATCGACGGCGAAGGGCGCCCGACACCGGCCCCTCGCATGGAATGCTTCAGCGGTCGCATCACGTCGCAGCTTCTGGTCGACAATTTCGTCAATTTCCCCTCGGCGTTGGCCCGCCGCGAAGCCATTGAGAAAGTCGGAGGTTTCGACACTTCTTTGTCGATGTCGATCGACTACAATTTGTGGTTGCGGATTTCCGTGGACTGGGACTTCCGATACCTGCCGGAAACCCTTGTCGAATATCGACTTTGGGAGGGCCAGATGTCCCACCGCACCGGTGAGCGCCTCGACAATGCCTTCCGCATGATGACCCGCTTCCTGGCCGAACATCCCGGCTGCGTTTCACCGGCTGCGCGCCGCTATGCTTGGACGCATTCTTACGTCACCCGCGGCCGTTGGCATGCGCGCGAGGGCCGGAACATGGCCGCCGCTGCCGATTTCACCCAGGCCGCACTCCTGAGGCCGTGGGACCTCCGTCTTTGGAAGTCGATGACGAAATGTGTGTTGCGACGATCATGACCCGCCGCGGGCGGCTGGAAACTGGACGTTTTTACTGTTTCGTGATACTATGTACCATTCCTAAAGACAACGCGGGGCGCCGGCTCCGCTAGAATCACCACGACCCGGGAGCCTTCATGGCCGCCAAGTCCATCCTGGCCGCGTGCTTTTTCCTGCTCTTGACGGCCGTCGCCGCGGCCGCAGCGCCGATTTCGGCGCTGGTCAAGACCCCGACCGCCAACATCCTGAACGAAGACCGCGTGGACTTCACGTGGAGCTACACCACGGCGCCGGACTCGCTGACCGTCGACTTCGGCGACGGCCAGTCGAAGACCTACCCCGCCGCCACGACGACGGCGCGCCACGCCTACCGCAGCGCGGGCCGCTACAACATCGTCGTCACCGCCTGGAAGAACGGCGCCGCCGAGCAGCAGTCCTTCCCGAATTTCGTGGTCGTCGGCCAGCGCTCCCTGCCCGGCACCAACATGATGTTCGTGCACCATTCCACGGGCCGCAACCTGATCCGCGACAGCGGCGTGCGCAGCCTGCTGGAGTCCCACAACTTCCGTTACGGGACGGCCATCAAGTTCTGGGACCACGACTACGACAGCGGGAACTCCTTCACCGGCATCATCCTGCCCGACAGCACGGTCCACTCCGACTGGTCCTACGGCATCGAGGCGAACGACATCCAGCCGGACGGCTGGTACACCATCTTCTGCACCGGCAGCGCGTTCATGGACTCCCTGCTGGACCGCCACGACATCATCGTCCTGAAGAACGACCACAGCACCGGCGACATCACCTCGGACGCCATGTTGCAGTCCTACCAGTCCCAGTACCTGCAGATCCGCAACGTCCTGGACCAGCACCCCGACAAGCTGTTCGTGCTGGTCAGCGGCTCGCCGCGCCGGCCCGAGGACACGACCAACGCCATGGCCGACCGCTCCCGGGTCTTCTACAACTGGCTGCAGAGCCCCGGCTTCATGAACGGGCACCCGAACCTCGTCTTCTACGACCTGTTCGACGAGCTGGCCGCGCCGAACGTCGCCACCAATCCCGTGCGCAACATGCTGCGCGAGGAATACCGCCGCCCCGGCGTGCCGAGCGACAGCCATCCGAACACCTTCGCCAACGTCACCATCGGGCCGCGCTTCGCCTCGCTGCTGATCCGCATGGTGGACCCGAGCTGGATCGGCGAACTGACCGCCGCGCCGCCGGCGCCGCTGCTGATCGCGACGGGCAACCACCCGAACCCGTTCAACCCCTCCACGGCCATCGACTTCACCCTGACGCAGCCCGCGTCGGTGAGCCTCGACGTTTTCGACTTGTCGGGGCGGCTGATCCGTCGCATCCTGACCGCGGCCCGGTTCGAAGCCGGCCACCACGCCGCGCACTGGGACGGAACCGACGACCAGGGGCGGAGCCAGCCGTCGGGCGTGTACCTCTACCGCATCGACGGCGGCCCCGAGAGCGTTTCACGCCGCATGCTCCTGGTCCGCTGAGCGACGGAGGCTCCGCGGATGCTCCAAGTCCTCAAGGAATTCCGGCAGTCGCTGGGCGACCCCACCGGCCGCCTGCTGCTGCGCTACTCCTTCGTGCGCAACTGCCCCGGCTCCTACGGCTTCCTGCTGCGGGCCGGCGTGCTGCAACCCGCCTTCGGGCGCTGCGGGCCGCGGGTCCGCATCCACGAGGGCGCCCGCTTCCGCAACGTCCACAAGATCCTGCTCGGCGACAACGTCACCATCGGCGTCGACAACTTCCTGCAGGCCGCCGGCGGCATCACCATCGGGGACCACACCCTGCTCGGTCCGGGCGTCAAGGTCTGGACGACCAACCACGTCTTCGCCGACCCCGACCGCCCGATCCGCGACCAGGGCGCCGAGTACCGCGAGGTCGTCATCGGCCGCGACGTCTGGATCGGCTCGAACGCCTTCCTGATGCCCGGCGTCGAGCTGGGCGACGGCTGCATCGTCTCGGCCGGCTCGATCGTGGGCGCCAAGAAGTACCCCCCCTTCAGCATCCTCATGGGCAACCCCGCGCGGGTCATCGGCAACCGCAAGAAAGCCGAGACCGCCCCGCAAGACGGCGTCGCGTGACCACCGATCGCGCTTCGCGGGCGGACCTCACGGCCGGGCTGCTCGCAGCCGCGGACGCGACGTCGCGGGCCGCCGCGCCCGACGTCCTGCGCGACGCCCTGGTCGCCGCCCTAGTCGCCGCCCTGCCCGCCG
The DNA here is from genome assembly GCA_030654305.1 of bacterium. Lineage (NCBI taxonomy): Bacteria > bacterium. The sequence continues at coordinate 4,268 of JAURXS010000151.1, forward strand.
GCCCCGACCGCCTCGCCCGTCTCGAAGAACTCGTCGACGAGGGCCGCGCCGCCTGGGATCTGCTCCTGTGCGGCGACCGCCGAGGCCACCTGCTGCTGGGCGGCGCCGGCTGGAGCG
>JAURXS010000152.1 GCA_030654305.1 bacterium
CAGGGGGCCGGCCAGGCCGTTCAAGGCCGCCGACACGCTGTAGTAGGCGTTGCTCAGGGCCGAGCCCACCAGGTGGCAGGTGTGGGCCGAGACGTTGCCGCCCTCGTGGTCGCAGTGCAGCACCAGGTACAGGCGCATGCACTCGGCGAACTCCCCGTCCGGGTCCTTGACGCCCAGCATGTGGGCGAAGTTCTGGGACCAGGTCAGGTCCTTCTTCGGCGAGATCCGCGGACCCTTGCGGTAGCGCATGCGGTAGATGCCGGCGGCGATGGCCGGCAGCTTCGCGATCAGGTCCAGCGAGTCCTCCAGCGTGGGCTTCCAGTAGTCCAGCTTGTTCATGCCCTCGTAGTAGGCGTCGCGGAACTTCGACTCGCGCTCCATGGCCAGGATCGCGGTGTCGAACATGCACATCGGGTGGGAATCCTTCGGCATCGCCTCCAGGACCCGCCAGACGTAGGCCGGCACGCGGGCCCGCTCGGCCAGGTCCTGCTGCAGGGCCTTGCTGTCGCGGGACGACGGCATCTCGCCGGTGCACAGCAGGTAGAAGACGTCCTCGGGCGTGCGGTCGGCCAGCTCGGCGATCGGGGTGCCGCGGATCAGCAGGCCCACGTCGGGCGGCACCTCGCTGGTGTCGCAGACCATGCCCTTCACGCCGCGCATGCCGCCGTAGGCCTGGGCGACGGTGACGTCGCTGATCTTGGTGTCGCCGTGGGTCTGCACGAGCGTGCGGATCTCCTGGCGCCATTCGGGGATGAGCTGGGCCATGCGCGTCTGGAGCTTAGCCATGGGGGCCTCCTTGGTGGGTCGGGGCTCGGCATAAAGCGGAGTCCGCAACTCGCCTTAACATCTTGCGGATCTGCATCGCTCTGCGACGAAACATAATCGCAACCACGCGACAAATTCAAGGGGCATCGCGTTTGTCATTCGCGGGGGCAGCGATTACCATGGTGGGGGCGTTCGCCAGGGACGCCGGACATCCCCCTGGAAAGAGTCGATCTGGAGGCAGGCACATGAGCGACGTGACCAAGTGCATCGAGATCCTCGGCGACGCCATCGCCTTCGAGGAGGAAGGCATCCGCTTCTTCACCGAGCACGCCGAATCGGCCGGCTCGGGGGTCGAGCGCAAGATCTTCCAGTCCCTCGCCAAGGACGAGCAGGGCCACCGCGCCTACCTGATCGGTCTGCGCGACGAACTGATCCGCACGCACAACCTGTCGCCGCTCAGCGCCGGCGCCGACCACCCGCACGACCGGTCGCCCCGGCAGATCTTCGAGACGGCCCTCGAGGGCGTCAAGGATCCCTACCGGTACGTGGAGGAGGACCTCGAGATCCTCAAGGGAGCCATGGAGGTCGAGCGCAAGGGCTACACGATGTACGCCAAGGCCGCCGCGACCATGGAGAGCGCCGAGGCCAAGCGCCTGTTCGAGCACCTGGCCGGCGAGGAGCAGTCCCACTACGACCTGCTGAAGAACACCTACGAATACATCCGCGACCCGCAGGGTTGGCACGAGTACGAGGAAGGCGGCATGCTCGACGGCGGCTAGGCCGTCGGCGAAGCCCGTCCCGTTGCGACCAGCGGCCGCTCCGCCACGCCGGCGGGGCGGCCGCGTCTCGAAGGAGCCGACGATGACCGACCGCGCCGCCGCCCGTGATCTCTTCCGCGGCGTCACCGCCCTGGCGCCGATGGCCATGGGCGGCAACCTGCCCTACCGCCGCTTCTGCAAGCAGTACGGGGCGGACACGACCTGCTGCGAGATGCTGCTCGCCCACAAGCTCGTCAAGGCCAGCCGCCTCGAGATCGCGCTGATGCGCCGGCATCCCGAGGAGGGGCCCTTCGGCATCCAGATCGCCGGCAGCAAGCCGGAGCTCATGGCCGAGGCCGCCCGCATCGCCGCGGACGCCGGCGCCGACTACCTCGACCTGAATTTCGGCTGCCCGATCGACCTGATGGTCCGCAAGGGGATCGGCGCGGCGGCGCTGCAGCGGCCGGCGCGGCTGGCCGCCATGGTGGCCGCCGCGCGCGCGGCCGTCGACCTGCCGCTGCTGGTGAAGCTGCGGCTCGGCTGGTCGGAACAGAAGGTGAACGCCCCGGAACTCGCCCGCCTGGCCGAGGCCGAGGGCGCCGACGCCCTGGTGGTCCACGGCCGCACGCGCGAGCAGCGCTACCGGCGCGACGCGGACTGGGACGCCATCGCCGACGCCGCGCGCGCCGTCGCGATCCCGGTGCTGGGCAACGGCGACATCCTGACGGTCTGGGACCGCGACCGGCGCCTCGCGCAGGCGCCGGTCGCCGGCGTGGTCGTGGCGCGCGGCGCGCTGATCAAGCCGTGGGTCTTCCGGGAGCTGAAGGAGGGGCGGCCGTGGTACCCCACGGTCGCGGAGCGCTGGGCGGTGATGGCGCGCTACGTGGCGCTCGCCAAGGAGCACTTCGGCGACGACGAGAAGGGCCTGGCCCGCGTCGAACGCTTCACGCTCTGGCACCTGGGGTTCTGGCACCGCTACCGGCCCTTCACGCAGGCGGACGTCCTCGCGCAGGAGACGTCGCCGATCCAGCGACGCGTCGACTGGCCCGGCGACGATCCCGAGGAACTGCTGCTGGCGAGCGAGCAGGAGCAGGACCACCGGCGGATCTGGGCGCGCCTGCTTGACGGCGACCACCCCGGAGCGTAAGCTCCCCCCGCGGCCGCCCCGCGGCCGCCGACGACATCCATTCCGGTGATCACCCGGAAGCCGGTGCGAATCCGGCGCGGCCCCGCCACTGTGAGCGGCGACGAAACCCGTACGAAGCCACTGGTCCATGCGACCGGGAAGGCACGGGGAGTAGGACGACCCGCGAGCCAGGAGACCGATCCCCGGACCTCTGCCATCACCCTCGCGGGAGGAGTTCGTGGCATGCTGCGCGGCATCGGTGCGTCCCTGCTCATCGCCGGCCTCGGTTGCCTTCTCGTCCCACCGCTCGCGGCACAGCCGGACGCGGGCGGGTCCGACCTCGCGTCGGAGCAATACGACCTCGTCGAACTCGACTTCCTGACCTACGCCGACACCATCACGGTCCTCGGGCCGGCGGTCTCCGCGTCCCCGTTCCCCGTCGGCGACGCCACGGTCACCATCGTGGACCTCGACCGCCCCGGCGCGCCCGGCGACCTGGCCGAACTGGTGGCCGGCGTCGCCGGCCTGCAGGTGCGGCGCTACGGCGGGCTGGGCGCCGAGGCCGTGCCCTCCATCCGCGGCTCGACGTCGGCCCAGGTCCAGGTGCTGGTCGACGGGCTGCCCCTGGCCGACGCCCAGGACGGCGGCGTCGACCTCTCCCGCCTGCCGCTGGCGCGCTACGCGAGCGCCGAGATCTACCGCGGCTACGTGCCCGCCCGCTTCGGCGGCGGCGGCGGCGCGGGCGCCGTGAACCTCGTGACCCGCCGCGGCGCCGCCGGCGGCGGCCTGCGCTTCGGCGCCGGTTCCTTCGGCGAAGCCTCGGTGCGGGGGGAGCGGACCCTGAGCGCGGGGGCCGTGGAGCTGGGCCTGCTGCTGCACGCGCGCCGCACCGACAACGCCTTCGGCTACCGCGACCACAACCAGACCTTCGCCAACCCCGACGACGACCGCGACGCGGTGCGCCGCAACGCCGGCTGGCGCGAGCACGGCGGCAGTCTGTCCGGCAGCTGGCACGGACCGGCCCTGCTGGCCCGCTGGCGGCTCAACGCGCTGCGGCGCGAGGGCGGCCGTCCGGGACCGGTCGGCGGGTTCGAGAGTCCGCACGCAGCGCTGCGCCGCGACGGCAGCGACCTGCGGCTGTCCCTGTCCGACCCGCGGGAACGGCTGGGGCTGGACCTCTTCGTCGGGCGCGAGGACGAACGCCTCGAGGACCTCGAGCGCGAGGTGGGCTGGGATCCCGCCGGCGTGTCGACGTCCCGCAGCGAGCAGGCCTTCGCACGCCTCGGCTGGCGCGGCGGCCGGCAGGCGGGGGACGGCGCGGAACTGCGCTGGCGCCTGAGCGCCGAGGGCCGCCGGCAGTGGTACGACGAGACGGTCCCGGGCCTGGACGATCCCCTGCGCACGCGCACCACGCTGGGCGCGGCGGCCGTGCTGGAGGCCCTCTTCTACGCGCCCCGCCTCACGCTGCGGCCCCAGTGGCGCTGGAGCCGGTTGGAGGACGATTTCCCGGCGCTGCCGGCTCTGCCGTGGCTGCCGCCGCCGCCGCTGGCCGCGCCGCACGTCCACCGTGACGCCGCGCCCGTGCTCGGGCTGACCTGGGAGGCGCGGCCCGGCACGCTCTTCTTCGAGGGGCACGTCGGCACCTCACTGCGCGAGCCGGGCTGGGTGGAGCTCTTCGGGCAGCGCGGCGGCGTGCAGGGCAACCGCGAACTCGTGCCCGAGGAGATCAGCAGCCGCGACCTCTGCGCGCAGCTGCGTCCGAACCCCGACCTGCATCTGCGACTGGCCTGGTTCCGCACCGAGGTGGAGCGGGCCATCCTCTGGCGGACGACGTCGCAGTACACCAGCCAGGCGTTCAACGCCGGCGCCACGTCCGCCTCGGGCGTCGAGTTGGAGGTCGCGCTCGGCCGGCCGCAGGGACCGCGCCTGCAGGGGAACCTGACCGCCCAGGACACCCGCGACCGCGGCGACGATCCCGTCTACCGCGGCAAGGACCTGCCCTACCTGCCGGAATTCGAGGCGGCGCTGGAGGCCGCCCTGCCGATGGGCCCCTGGCGCCTGGGCGTGGGCTGGCAGCACCAGGCCGCGGCCTACCGCGACCGCTACAACTCCGCCGCCGACCGCATCCCCGTGCGCACGCTCTGGAACGCGTCCGTGGCCCGCGCGTGGCGGCGGGGGGGGCGCGCGCTGACCGCGTCGCTGGAGATCGTCAACCTGACCGACGCCGACGTGTACGACGTCGCCGGTTTTCCGCTTCCGGGCCGCAGCTTCCGGGCGGGCCTGAACCTCGATTGACAAGGAGCCGGCAACGTGAACCGCAGCCTCCGCCTCGCCGTCCTCTGCCTCTGCCTGGGCACGGCCGCGCCCGTCGTCGCCTGGGACGACTTCGTCGTGCTGACCACCGACTTCCAGACCGTCGGCGGCGTCACGCGCGTGGACCGCGACGCACCCTGGTTGTCCGCGATCGACGTGGCGACCATCTCGTCCGACGCCGTGGGCCGCTGGCACGACGGCCGCTACTACGTGGTCAACCGCAGCGCGTCCAACATCCAGGTCCTGGATCCCGCGCAGGGCATGGCCACCGTCCTGCAGTTCAGCGTCGGGGTCGGGCGCAACCCCCAGGACATCGCGTTCTCCACCGACGGGCGCGCCTTCGTCTCCTGCCTCGACGCGGCCCTGCTGCTGGAGGTGGATCCCGTCGCCGGCGGCGTGGTGCGGTCGTGGTCCACCGCCGGTTTCGCCGACGCCGACGGGCTGCCCGAAACCGGCTGGATGCTGGCCGTCGCCGACCGCCTCTTCATCACCTGCCAGCGCCTGAACCGCGACGGCTGGTGGGAGCCGACCGGCCCGGGGCTGCTGCTCGTCTTCGACATGGTCGCCGGGACCTGGGGCGCGCCCGTCGTGCTGGCCGGGTACAACCCGGCGCCGCCGCTGTCGCTGTCGCCCGACGGCACGCGGCTGCTGGCGCCGACGGTGGGCCAGTACGGCCTGCTGGACGCGGGCTTCGAGACGGTCGACCTGGCGACCCTGACCAGCAGCGGCCTGCTGGTCACCGAGCAGCAGTTCGGCGGCGAGGTCGTCGACGTCGTCATGACCGGGGCGCACCGCGCCTGGGCGATCCTGAACGACACGTCCTTCCGCACGTCGCTGAAGACCTTCGACCCCGCAGGCGGCGTTGCCCCCACGACCGTCGTCGCCTCGAACGGCTACCATTACGCGGACCTGGCGTGGGACGGCGCGCAGCAGATCTACCTCTGCGACCGGACGACCGGCGCCGCCGGCGTGCGCGTGTTCCACCAGACTTCGGCCGCCGAGTTGACCGCGGCCCCGATCCCCACGGGCCGGCCGCCGTTCCAGGCCGTCCTGCCCCTGGAGACCGACGCGACCGCGGCTCCCCACATCGCGGCGGCCGCCGGTCCCGCGTTGGGCGCGCCCTGGCCCAACCCGGCCAACCCGCGCACGACCTTCGCCGCCGTGGCCGCTCCCGGCGCCGCCGTCGCGTTCGCGGTGCTGGACCTGCGCGGCCGGCGCCTGTGCGAGGCGAACCGCACGGCCGGCGCCGACGGGCGCGCCGTGTGGGAGTTCGACGGCCGCGACCGCGCGGGGCGCGCCCTGCCTTCGGGCGCCTACCGCGTGACCGTGTCCGGCGCGGGGGAGGCGGCCGGCGAGGCGCGCCTGTTCACCCTGGCGCGCTGACCGGCCGCGCACTAGGATGGACCCGCACCCCGACCAGGAGCCGACATGACCCGCATCTACACCCGGACCGGCGACGACGGCGAGACGTCCCTCATCGGCGGGCGTCGCGCCCCCAAGGCGGACGTGCGCGTGGATCTCTACGGCGAGGTGGACGAGCTCAACAGCCACCTCGGCCTCGCGGTCGCCCTGCTCGGCGCCGCGCCGCCGCCCGCCGCCGCCGGCGACGCCGACGCGGTCCGGACGCTGCGCGACGAACTGTCGACGATCCAGTCGCGGCTGTTCGACCTCGGCGCCTTGCTGGCCGACCCCGAGCGCAGCGAGCAGCTCGCGCGCGAGGGCGCGCCGGTGCCCGGTCTCGACGAGGCGGACCTCGAGCGGGCGATCGACCGCATGGAGGGCGGCCTCGCGCCGCTGCGCCGCTTCATCCTGCCGGGTGGGGTCCCGGCCGCCGCGGCCCTGCACGTCGCGCGCACGGTGTGCCGGCGGGCCGAACGCCGCACCGTCGCCGCGGCCCGCGACATCGCCGTGCCCGCGGCGGTGATCCGCTACCTGAACCGCCTGAGCGACTACCTGTTCGTCGCCGCGCGCCGGCTCGACGCGGCCCACGGGGCGGCGGAGACCGTGTGGACCGCCTACGCGCCCGACGGCGATGACGGGACGCGGCCGTGAACGACGCCGTGCGCGAGCGGAACATCCTGCTCGTCACGTCGGTGGCGCACTTCCTGGCCCACTTCGGCCTGCTGATCTTCCCGTCCCTGGTCCTGTCGATCCAGCGGGACTGGAACCTGCCCTTCGATCGCGCGCTCGCCCTCGGCTTCTGGATGTACCTGCTGTTCGGTCTGGGCGCCCTGCCCACCGGCGTGCTGACCGACCTGTGGCGACGTCCCCGGCTGATGATCGTCATCTGCCTGGCGGGCATGGCCGCCTGCTCGCTGTGGGCCGGCCTGACGCGCACGGCGTCGCAGCTGACCTGGGCGCTGGGCGGCCTGGGCCTGTTCGCCTCGATCTACCATCCCGCGGGCATGGGGCTGATCTCCACCGGCGTGAAGCGCCGGGGCTGGGCTCTGGGCGTCAACGGGGTCGCCGGCAACCTCGGCGAGGTCCTCGCCCCGGTCGCGGCGGGCCTGCTGGCGGTGGTGCTGGGCTGGCGCAGCGTCTACCTGGTGCTGGCCGTGCCTTCGGCCGCGATGGCCGTGCTGGCCCTGCGCCTGCGCGCCGACGGGTCGCCCGCGCCCGCCGCCCGCGAGGCGGCGTCGCCGCGCGGGCGGCGGCGGACCGTGCTCGTCTTCTCGCTGCTCTGCGTGGCGATGGTGTGCGGCGGGATCGCCTACCGCGGTCAGACCCTGGTGCTGCCGAAGTGGTTCCAGGAGCAGGGCGGCGCGCTGGTCGCCGCCGTCGAGGGCTGGACGTGGCTGCCCCGCGCCGGGGGCAGCGTCGTCGCGGCCACGGCCCTCACCTCCCTGGCCTACCTCGTCGGCGCCCTGGGGCAGGTGGTGGGCGGGCGGCTCTCCGATCGCCACGACCTGCGGCGGGTCTACTTCGGCTTCCAGGCCTGCGCCCTGCCGCTGCTGGTCCTGATGGGGCGGACGTCCGGCCTGGCGCTGCTGCTCGCGGCCATGGCCTACTCCTTCTTCGCCTTCGGCATGCAGCCGGCCGAGAACTCCCTGGTGGCGGCGCTCACACCGCCGCGGCTGCGCAGCACCGGCTACGGCCTGAAGTTCGTGCTCGTCTTCGGCATGGGCTCGCTGGCGGTCAAGCTGGTCGGCGACTGGGAGCGGGCCGGTGGCCTGGCGACGGTGTTCCCCCGCCTCGCGCTGTTCATCTTCGGCCTGCTGGCGAGCGTGATCGTGCTGACCCTCTTCACGCGCCGCGAAGCGATCCGCAACCGGAACTGAACCCCTCCACGTCGATGGGCACCAAGGTAAAGGCCCCGCTTGCGCGGGGCCCCGGAATCGTCGTTCTGTGCGGCGGGGAACTCAGTCGGCCATCGTGATGGCTTCGGTCGGGCAAGCCTCCAGGCACGCTTCGCAGTCGGTGCACGTGTCGGGGTCGACCTTCGCGACGCCGTCGCCGGTCATGGCGATGGCCTCGGTCGGGCAGGCCTCGATGCAGGACTCGCACCCGGTGCACTCGTCGGGGTTCACAAAAGCAGGCATGGGTGACTCCTTGGTCAGGGAAAACGCCCGGGTCCGGAAACGCCGGCAGGTGTGTACTCAAGGGGCAAAATTGTCCGGGGCGACGATCTTGTCAATCATTGATTCCTCAGTTTCGATATTGAAAGCTACGGTCAACAGGGCGGGGGCACAGGAGCGTCAGAAGGATCGGCGGGTCGCCCTCGCCGCGGCCAGGACGGCCGCCCCGGCCAGCAGGGCCAGGTCGCGCAGCAGCAGCGAAAGGCCCACGGTGTGGGCGTCCTCGGTGCCGAAGCAGCCGCAGGAGATGTCCAGGCCGCGCGCCATGGCCGAACCGATGGCGGCCATGAACATCACCAGCATCAGGATCACCAGCCAAGCGGCGCCGCGGCGGGCGAGGCCGAGGATCATTGCCCCTCCGGCCACGAATTCCAGCCAGGGCATCAGCATGGCCATCGGGTGCAGCAGCCAGGCCGGCGCCAGCCGGTAGTGGGCGATGGACTGCGCGAAACCCGCGGGGTCGAGGATCTTGTCGAACGATGCGTAGACGAAGGTGCCGCCCACCAGGAAGCGCAGCAGCAGGTCCATCCAGTCGGGGATCGTCCGGAAGCGGCTGCCGGTGGCGACGCCGACGGCGGCGGGGTCAGTCATGCCCGGCCCCCCCGTCTTCGGCTTGGATCTCGGCGTCGGTCTGGAGCTCGCCGCCGGCCTGCTCCCAACCGTCGAGCGATCCCTGCAGCAGGTGGATGTCCGTGAACCCGCGCTCCCGCAGGCGGCCGGCCACGGCGGCGGCGACCAGCAGGTTGCCGTCGCCGTAGACCAGCAGCGGGTCGGCGGGGGAGAGGAAGTCGAAGACCTCCCGCAGGTCGTCGTCGAAGGTCTCCTGCCCCAGGGCGAAGGAGCCGGGGATGCGGCGCGCCGGCGCGCCGGCGCGCGTGTCCACCGGGACGCAGGCGTTGTCCAGGAAGAGGGCCACCGCTTCGGCGGCCGACATGATGGGGAAGCCCAGGTCGAGTTCGTAGGCGGCCAGATCGGCGCGCAGCGGCAGGCGCGGCGTGCGCACCGCCCAGCTCAACCCCGCGGCGGCCAGGGACAGGGCCAGCAACAGCGCGGCTTCGCGCAGGGGGCGCGCGCGCGCGAACGGCTGGATCCCGGGTGCGCTCTCGGCCACGACGCTCCTACATCTTGAGCATGTACTTGACGGTGGCCTTGAGCTCCGGCGCGCTCTTCGAGTCGGTCCGCACGAGCAGGGTGCCGTTGAAGCGGCCCTTCGCGGCGATGGCGGCGGGGTCGCTGGTCGCCAGGGGCAAGCCTTCGACCTCGATCGTCGTCTCGCCGGAATCTGCATTGCGGGTGATGGAGGTCACCTTGAAGCCGGGCAGGTCGATCGTCGCTTCCTTGACGTTCACGACCGCGCCGCTCTGGGGCCGCAGGATGAAACGGCGCGTCATCTTCGAGTTGGGGGCGGCGTAGCGGAAGTTGACCTCTTCGGGCAGGAGCACCACGGGCGCCAGGACCGCGCCGGAGACCGAGATGTCGATCTGGGAGCGCTGCGGCACGTTCGTGTGGAAGGTGACGAGCTCGCGGATCTGGCCCGTGGGGGCGTCCTTGCGCAGGCGGATCGTGGCGCGCTTCGCGTTCGCCGTGGCGCCCGGCGTCACTTCGATCGTGAACAGGTCGGCCCGCGTCTTGATGACTTCGATGCTCAACGTCGGCAGGTCGGGGGTGCTGAACTCGACGACCTGCTCGGCGCCCTGCCCCAGCGGCACCCGCCCGAAGGTGACCGCCTTGTCGACGGGCAGCACGGCCAGCGGCGCGTGCACCTCGGCCAGGATCGGGATCTCGATGATGGTGCGGACCGGGTCGTTGGTCTGGACCGTCACGAGCTTGTGCTGGGGACCCTGGAAGTCCTTGCTGCTGAACGTCACCTCGATCGTCGTGCTCTCTCCGGGCGACAGGGAGTTGCGGCCCGGCTTGGCCACGGTGCAGCCGCAGGTGCTCTCGACGTTGATGATGTCCAGCACCATGTCGCCGTCGTTGCGGACGACCAGGGAGGCGGTCCGGGCCTCGTTCTGTTCGAGGCGGCCGAAGTCGATCTCCGGCGGCATGATCGAGACCTTGGCCGAGGCGTGGGCGACGGTCGCAAAGACGGTCGAAAAGACGGCCGGCAGGACGGCCAGCAGGGCCAGCCCGGCGAGCCGGCGCAGGGGGAGGCGGCGTATCGTGGTCATGATCGTGGCCGATCCTTGGGTCTGGGGTCGGGAACGCGCGTGATCCGGACATGAACCCCCCGCCGCCGCACCGGGTTCCCGACGGCGGCGGGTCACTCGATAATGTCTCACATTCCGCGCTCCTGGCAAGCCGGATGCTCTGCGACGTCCACCGGAACCCCCGGCGGGCGGCTACGGTGGCCGCTGCCCGTCCGTGTGGATACCATGGCGTGACGGGGCGCCGCCGGTTCCGGCGGCCGCCCAGCCTAGAAGGAGATCCGAGATGACGACCGGCATCCGCGACAGCGTGCTGGACCTGGTGGGGAACACGCCCCTGGTCCGCCTGCCCCGCCTGAACACGACCGCCGCCGACCTGGTGGCCAAGCTCGAGTTCTTCAACCCCATGGCCAGCGTCAAGGACCGCATCGGCAAGGCCATGATCGAGGCCGCCGAGCGCGACGGCCTGCTGGCGCCGGGCGGGGAGATCATCGAGCCGACGTCCGGCAACACCGGCATCGGCCTGGCCTTCGTCTGCGCCGCCAAGGGCTACCGGCTGACCCTGACGATGCCCGAGAGCATGTCCCGCGAACGGCGCGCCATCATGCGGGCGCTCGGCGCCGAGCTCGTGCTGACGCCGGCGGCCGCGGGCATGAAGGGCGCCATCGCGCGCGCGGGGGAGCTGCTGGCCGAGCGGCCGGGCGCGTTCATGCCCCAGCAGTTCGACAACCCGGCCAACCCGGAGGTCCACCGCCGCACGACGGCGGAGGAGATCTGGCGCGACACCGGCGGCGAGGTGGACGTGCTGATCTCGGGCGTGGGCACCGGCGGCACCCTGACCGGCGTCGCCTCGGTGCTGAAGGCGCGTCGGCCGGGCTTCCGCGCCGTGGCCGTGGAGCCCGCCGATTCGCCCGTCCTCTCCGGGGGGGCGCCCGGCCCGCACAAGATCCAGGGCATCGGCGCCGGCTTCGTGCCCTCGATCCTCGACACCGCGCTGATCGACGAGGTGATCCGGGTGACCAACGACGAGGCCATGGCCATGGCCCGCCGCGCGGCGCGCGAGGAGGGCCTGTTCGTCGGCATCTCGTCCGGCGCCGCCCTGCACGCGGCCCTGGCGGTGGCCGCGCGGCCCGAGAGCGCCGGCAAGCGCCTCGTCGTGGTGATCCCGAGCTTCGGCGAGCGCTACCTCACGTCCGACCTGTACCGCGACCTGCTCGGCGACTGAACGCCGCCACGGAGGCTCGACATGAACCCCAGGGACCCGCGCTGCTCCGGCCGCCTCCAGGACCTCGCCCGCGAGCTCGCCGCCGACTACCAGTCCGCCGGCGGCTTCAACCGCGCGGGGGACGCCGAACTGCCCTCGTTCGCGCGGGTGGAGGCGGTGCTGCAGGACCTGCTGACGATCGTGTTCCCGGGCTACTTCGGCGGCCGACTGGGGGCGCGCGCCTGCCTCGAGACCTTCGTCGCCGCGAAGATCGACGCCGCCTACGACGCGCTCGCGGAGATCCTCGGCGGCACGCTCGCCTTCTGCGCCCGCGAGGGCGTCCACACGCCGCAGCCGCTGCCCCTGGCCGGCGCGAACCCGGAGTCGGACATCCCCACCGCCGCCGAGAGCCTGGCGCTGGCTTACCTCGGTCGGCTGCCGGGGATCCGCGCCCTGGTGCGCACCGACGTCGAGGCCGCCTTCCTGGGCGACCCCGCCGCCACCGGGCGCGACGAGGTCATCCTCTGCTACCCCGGCCTGCTGGCCATCGCCGTGCACCGCCTGGCGCACCCGCTGCAGGCGGCGGGCGTGCCGATCGTGCCGCGCCTGATGAGCGAGTGGGCGCACGCCCGCACCGGCGTGGACATCCACCCCGGGGCGACGATCGGCCCGCACTTCTTCATCGATCACGGCACCGGCGTGGTCGTGGGCGAAACCACGCGCATCGGCGCCCGCGTGAAGATCTACCAGGGCGTCACCCTCGGCGCCCTGAGCTTCAAGCGCGCACCCGACGGCTCGCTGGCCAAGGGCGGCCGGCGTCACCCGACCATCGAGGACGACGTGACGATCTACGCCAACGCCACCATCCTGGGCGGCGAGACCGTCGTCGGCCGCGGCGCCGTGGTCGGCGGCGGCTGCTGGGTCGTGGCCTCGGTGCCGGCCGGCGGGCGCATCCTGACCCACACCCACGACGACCGCTGATCAACGCTTCTCCCGCGGCCAGGATGGGGGTTGTCCCCGTCCCGCCGCCGGGGTATCTTCCCGGACATCCACCCCCCCTGCCCCGGAGGACACCATGTCCCGACGTCGTTGCTGGTCCGCGGCCCCCGTCTGCGCGGCGGCCCTGCTGGCCCTGTCCGTCCTGTCGCCCCGGCCGGCCCCGGCCTCGCCGCCGCCTGCCGACGCCGATCCCGGCTGCCTGGCGCGCGCCAAGGCCGGCCTGACGACGGCCGGCGCCGTCGGCGACAAGTCCTCGCTCGCGGGTGACGACTACGACGTGCGCGACTACCGCCTGCAGTTGACGCTGGATCCCGCCGCTGCGACCTACCAGGGCGTCGTCACCGTCACCTACGTGGCCGGGCTGGATTACGCGGGCGTGCTGGTCCTGGACTGCGTCGGCCCCGTGGTCACCGGCGTCACCGACGGCGAGACGGCGCTGCCCTTCGTCCAGGCGGGCGGCGCGCTGCGCGTCACGACCGCGGGCAAGCGCGAAGCGGCGGTCGACAGCGTCGTGGTGACCTACGGCAACGCGCTGCCGCTGCGGACCCGCGAGGGGTTGAGCCTCTGGTACTGGGACTACCCCGAGGACACCGACCCGATCATCTCGAGCATGAGCCAGCCCGATGCGGCCCGCACCTGGTGGCCCTGCAAGGACCGCTCCGACGACAAGGCCCGCTGCCGGGTGGAGATCACGGCCCCCGCCGGCCTCGTCGGGGTGTCCAACGGCAGCCTCGTGGACGAGATCGACCACGGCGACGGCACGCTCACCCGGATCTGGCGCGAGGACCACCCCATCGCCACCTACCTGGTGTCGGTGGCCCTGAGCGCCTACGCCGATTTCGGCAGCCTGTGCGTGACCGGCGACGGCAGCGTGCCGCTGCGGCACTGGGTCCACCCCGACGACGTGGACGCCGCCCAGGTCGACTTCGCGCCCCTGTGCGACATGATCGACGTCATGGAGGGCCTCGTCGGGCGCTACCCGTTCGCCGACGAGAAGTACGGCCACGCGGAATTCCTGAACATGAACTCGGGCGCGATGGAGCACCAGACCGTGACGAGCTACGGCCGCAACCTGATCCGCGGCAACAACCACTACGACTGGATCATGGTCCACGAGCTGGCCCACCAGTGGTTCGGCGACGCGCTCACGCCCCGCGGCTGGCAGGACATCTGGCTCAACGAGGGCTTCGCCACCTACGCCGAGGCCCTCTGGGAGGAGCATCTGTACGGGATGGCCCCCGACGGCGAGGACGGGTACTTCCCCTGGATCCGCTCCAAGCGCTGGTCGTCGGACTGGATCGGCGAGACGCCCGTCTACGACCCCTTCCCGATCCTCGACCAGGTCGTCTACGACAAGGGAGCCTGGATCCTGCACATGCTGCGCGGGAGGATGGGGGACGGCGATTTCTTCGCGCTGTTGGCCGACTGGACCGCGACCGCGCGCCTGCACGGCGTGGTGGACACCGGGATGTTCATCGACCTCGCCTCCGAGCACGCCGGCGAGGACCTCACGGGCTTCTTCACTCCCTGGCTGGAGGCCACGACGGTCCCGCACCTGGAGTTCACGTCCCTGACGACGGACGGCACCGCCGGCGCGGGCACGCGCCTGCAAGTCCGGCTGCGCGATCGCAGCGGCGTGGCCTTCGACAACGTCTACCCGGTGCGGGTGACGACCGAGGCGGGCGAGGAGTGGCGCGCGCTGCGCCTGGTCGGGTCGGAGACGACGCAGAGCTTCGACTTCACCACCGCGGTGCAGTCCGCCGCGCTCGACCCCCTGGGGTGGGTCGCCTGGCGGGAGGCCGCCGCGAACCCGGATCCGCTGCGCCTGCTGCGGTCGTACCCCAACCCGTCGTTCAACGGGGTGATCGCCCTGGTCTACCTGCAGCAGGAGGCGGCGGTCCTCAAGCTGGAGATCTTCGACGCGGCCGGGCGCCGCCTGCACCGCCGCGACGTGGACGCCGCCGGGTCGTCGCTGCTGGAGCGCGAGGAGCTGTGGAACGGCCGGGACG
>JAURXS010000153.1 GCA_030654305.1 bacterium
CGCTTGCGCCACTCCAGGGCGCGGTGCATCTCGCCCCGGTAGAGGTGGACCATGGCCGTGACGTACTCCCCCCGACCGAGCGGTTCCGCCTCGTAGTCGGCGCGCTCGAGCGTGGCGGGATCGGCCTGGGGGTAGATGGGAGAGGATCCGCGTTCGTCTTTCATGGCCGCAATCTACCAGCGCCGCCCGGCATGGGCAAGCCCGGTCAGGACCGCGCGCGCTTGACGTTTTCTCCGATTGCATCTTGCTTATCGTAATATCGGAGGAGATGCAATGGGTCCGAACACGCTACGGCGGGCGCCCCGGGTGCTCGCTGTTTTGGTCTCGATGTCGCTCGCGACGGCCGCGGCGGCCCAGGCGGACCTGTCCGCCCTGTTCGCGCCGGCCACCGGCGCGGAGGTCGCCTCGGTGGCGCAGGACTGGGCCGGGCGCCTGCCCACGCCCACGAACTGGCAGGTCGTGCGCGACGGTGTCGACGCCGCGACGGGCTACGCGGTGCAGGCCGTCAGCCACGAGATCGAAGGCTTCACCCACTACGGCGGGCTGCGCTTCCCGCGGGAGTGGCAGCCCCAGGGCCGCTTCCCCGTCCTGGTGCTGCTGCACGGCGGCTTCGACGGGCTGACCCTCGACTTCCTGGTGAACTTCGACCAGGACTTCCCAGGCACGGCCATCGCCGACAGCTTCCTGGTCGTCGCCCCCACCTTCCGTTCCGAACCTCTCAACGGCGGCGATCCGCTGGGCTACCGCACCAGCGGCGGCGGGCCCTCGCCCTTCGACCGCGACTGCGACGATACGATGGCGCTGCTGACGGCCGTGCTGCTGAACATCCCGCAGGCGGACCCCGGCTACGTCGTCGTGCTCGGCGGCAGCCGCGGCGGCAACGTGGCCTACCATTTGGCCTTGCGGGACCCGCGCGTGCGGCGGACGGCGATCCGCTACGGCCCGACGGACTTCTTCATGGACCACGTGCGCCTGGGCGCCCAGGAGCGCCTCGACACCGGGATCACCGCGGACTCCCTGGGCCGCGAGGTGGCGGACCTGATCGCCGCTCCCTGGCTGGCCGGGCAGCTCACCCTGGCCCAGGCGCGGCACGACCTGATCTCCTGGTGCGTCCTGCCCCACCTGCGCGCCGAGGTTCCCCTACAGATCCACCACGGCGAACTGGACGACACCATCCCGATCCTGCACAGCGCGCGCGCCGATTCGGTCATGGTCGCCGAGGGGGCCACGGCGCCGCAGTACGTCTATTACGTGTACCCGCAGGGCAGCCATGTCCCGAGTTCCCTGCTCGGCAGCGAGCAGCGGATCCTGGACTACCTGCTGGGCCTGCCCGCCCTGACCGAAGTGGGGGCGGCCCCGCCCCGCCCGGCGACGCTGCGCGGCTGGCCGAATCCCTTCGCCGGCGGCACGACGGTGGCGCTGTCCGGTTCCGGCGCGGCGGACAAGACCTCCCCGGCGACGGCGCAGGTGGAGATCCGCGACGCCCGCGGCCGCCTCGTGCGACGTCTGGAACTCGCGCCCGACGGGTCCGCCCTGAGCCGCCGCTGGGACGGTCGCGACGCCGGCGGGCGGGAAGTGGCCGCCGGCGTGTACTACGCCGCCCTGCGCGACCGCCGGGAAACCGCGCCGCTGAAGCTGGTGCGGCTGCGCTGAAGGCGTTGCGGCTTCCGGACGATCCTCTCAACCCGCGGCGGTACGGACCGATGACATCCCCCATGAAGGATTTCGCCAGGTTCGACCCCCAGCGGTTCAGCTGGAAACGCGTCTTTCTGCTGGTGGCGGCCGTTCAGCTCGTGCTGATCGTCACCCTGGTGGTCTACTGGCGCTTCTTCCGCGCCGAGTTCTTCCCCTACCCGATCAACGAGGACGGCACCGTCACCGTCGCCGGCGGCGAGCAGCCGCTGCTGGTGGGCTACGGCGCGCTGATCCCGCCGCCGTGGACCTTCACGGGCGTCGGCACGGACACCCTGTACCTGGCCGGGATGCCGTTCGAGCCCATGTTGAGGCCCGATCCCGCCGACGTGCTGCCCATGCCGATGAGCGACCGGCTGCGCACGGTGCAGATCATGCTCGAGGAGGCGGAGGCGGCCTACCAGACCGCGGACGGCAAGGAAGACGGGATGCGGCGCTTCGCCGCCGAACTGGAGAAGTCGCTGGGCACGGTGCTGGAGACGGTGATCCTGGACGTACCGGGCGAGCTGCTGGTCTGCCGCTTCGTGGGCGACCTGCCCGAGATCACGGTGAACTTCGTGCACGAGCCGCACTGGATCGAGCCGCGGGAGGCGCTGCGCCACCGCCAGTACGACGCGATGCGGGTCTTCATCGAGTGGATGGCGGCGACGCCGGACGGCGTGTTCGGTTTCGGCGAGCGCCACATCGTGGTGTCCGACGATCCCGGCGCCCGCGCCGAGCACCTGCGGGTGCTGCTGGCCCTGCGGGGCGTCAGCACCGGGATGCGCCGCGTCCCGACGCCGGACGACGTGCGCCACGCGCTCGCCGACGACGCGCTCTGCGACAAGTACGACGGCCTGATCCAGGACTACCTGTCGTTCCGGGCCGCCGGCACCGCCACGCGCTAGCTCGCGGGCGCGCGCAGCGCCGCGGTGCGGCCCCCCGCCTCCCGCACGACGAACTCCCAGAACGGGACCCAGGTCAGGGCGACGAGATCCACCCGCACGTCGGTGCGGCGCGGCTTGATCGCCACGGCCGCGATCTCCTTCGCCGCGGCGTCCCAGCGGTCCGCGACCGCGGCCGCTTCCCGCTCGAGCTGCGCGCGCAGCTCGGCGATCTCCCGCTCCAGGCCGGCGACCATCCGCTCCGTTTCCGCGATGTCCATCCGGGCGCTGTCGGTCAGGTGGTGCTTGCGCGCCGCCGCCGCCAAGCCGGTGCGCCGCCTCCCGCCGAACACGCCGAGCATGCCGGCGAGCGTTTCGCCCGCCGACAGCAGCTCCTCGCGCTGGCGCGAGGCGTGGTCGGCCCGGTCCTGCGACAGCTCCGCCTGCTCGCGTTCCAGCCTGGACGTCAGGCGGGCGAGGGCCGTCTCGGCCTTCGTCCGCAGCTTGTCGACGTCGGCGTCGCGGCGCTCGCGGGCCGCGAGCTGCGAGCGACCGGCGAACGTCGCGGCCGACTCGCCGGGCAGGCCGTGGAGGTCGAGGGCGGGGCAGTGCGGCAGGGACAGCTCCCGGTCCCGGTAGAGGTGGTCGGCGAAGTCCTTCGCCGCCGTCTTGTAGACCGCCGCCGCGCTCCAACCGGAGGGCAGCGACGCGAACCGGGCGCCGGGTTCGGGAGCGGGACCCAGGGCATCGGGCGCGAGGGTGGCGGGTTCGGCCTCGCGCCAGCGGACCAGCG
The DNA here is from genome assembly GCA_030654305.1 of bacterium. Lineage (NCBI taxonomy): Bacteria > bacterium. Next base: position 3,349 of record JAURXS010000153.1, read on the forward strand.
CGCCCGCCTCCTGCGGCCGCACCAGCAGGGCGACGGCCTGCTCCGCATCCACGCCCAGCTTGCGGTCGACGAAGGCGACGCGCCCGAAGGCACCGAGCCGCGGCTCGTAGACCAGCGTCGCGTCGGCGACATCCAGGCGCCCGCGCTCCGCTTCGAGGGCGGCCAGGGCCGCCTCGCGGGACAGGGTCGCGGGCGCCCAGGATTGCGGCACCGCGGGCGGCAAGGGGGGTGGAGCGGCGAGGAGGGACGGGGAGTCGCCGGGCGTCGTCGCGTAGGTCGTCGTCGGCGCCGGCGCCGCGGCGGTCGTCGTGTCCGTCGTCGCGCCCCGCGTGAGCTAGCGGATCTGGTCGCGCGTCAGGGGGCCGGGCAGGTAGCTCATCGCCCA
>JAURXS010000154.1 GCA_030654305.1 bacterium
CGCTCGGATGGCGATTCCGGCCGGCGGCGTTCCGCGGCAGCCTGCATGGATTTCGGGGAATCCTCACACATGCGGGGGACGGGGGCAAGGGGGATCCGCGGCCGCGGGCCGGTTGACGCCGGGGTGCAAATCCGCTATGGACAGGGGGCGGCTTCGCCGCCTCGTTGCCGATGGCGAAGGAACACGGCGATCTTGGTGTCTGTACCGACGTCGCGCACGAAGTCCTGGTGACGGGCGGATCCCAGCCCTGACGGCCCGCGTTCCCGGAGGAGCCCGATGACCAAACTGCCGGTCCTGCGCGACTTGGTGATCGTGCTGGCCGTCTCGCTGTCGGTCGTGTTCGCGCTGCGCCGCGCCGGCGTGCCGACGATCGCCGCCCTGCTGCTGTCGGGCGTGGTGCTGGGGCCCGGCAGCCTGGGCCTGGTGCGCGAGCACGAGAGCATCGAGGTCGTGGCGGAGATCGGCGTGGCGATGCTGCTGTTCGGGATCGGGCTGAAGCTGTCGCTGCGCGAGTTGGCGCGCCTGCGCACCCTGATCCTCGGGGCGGGCGGGATGCAGGTCGGGCTGACCGTCCTGGCCGGCGTGACCGCGGCGACGGCCTTCGGCTACCCGCCGGGGCAGGCGGTGTTCTTCGGCTGCCTGCTGGCGCTGAGTTCGACGGCCATCGTGCTGAAGATGTTCGAGAACCGGGGCGAGACCGACGCGCCGCAAGGGCGGCTGGGGCTGAGCGTGCTGGTGTTCCAGGACCTCGCGGTCGTGCCCATGATGCTGCTGCTGCCGGTGCTCGGGCGCACCGAGGGGCTCTCGTTGGGTCGGGCGGGGGTTTCGCTGGTCTGGTCGTTCGCCATGGTCGCGGCGATCGTCGTCTGCGCGCGCTACCTGTTCCCGCGGATGCTGGAGCAGGTCGTGCGCGCCCGCAGCCGCGAACTGTTCGTGCTGGCCACGCTGTTGACGGTGCTCGGCACGGCCTGGCTCGGCAGCCTGGCGGGCCTCTCGCTGGCGCTGGGCGCGTTCCTGGCGGGCATCGTGGTGGCGGACTCGGAGTACGCCCAGCAGGTGCTGGCCGAGATCGTGCCCCTGCGCGACGCCTTCGGCAGCCTGTTCTTCGTCTCGGTCGGCATGCTGCTGGACCCCGCGATCTGGCTGCACGAGCCGCTGGCCACGCTCGGCCTGGGCGCGGCGGTGCTGGTCGGCAAGGCGCTGATCGTGGCCGCCACGGCGCTCGCCTTCGGCTTCGGGGCGCGCGTGGCGGTGCTGGCGGGCCTGGCCCTGGCCCAGATCGGGGAGTTCTCGTTCATCCTGGCCGGCGCCGGGGCGGCGCACGGCCTGATCGGCGGCGAACTGATGCAGCGCTTCCTGGCCGTGTCGGTGCTGACGATGCTGCTGACGCCCTTCCTGGGGATGCTGTCGCCGCGCCTGGCGGCGCGCACGGAGAGCGTGCTCTGGCTGCGATGGCTGCTCGCGGTCCGGCCGTCCCGCGCCGGGAGCGACGCGGACGAGGATGCGGCCGCGCTGCGGGACCACGTCGTGGTGGTCGGGCACGGGCTCAACGGCCACAACGTGGTGCGGGTCCTGCGCGAGCGCGGCATCCCCTACGTGGTGCTCGAACTGAACCCGCACACCGTGCGCGAGGCGCGCGAGCGGGGCGATACGGCGCTCTACGGGGACGCCACCAGCCCCGACGTGCTGACCAACGCCGGGATCGCCCGGGCGCGGGTGCTCGTGGTGGCGATCGCCGACCCGTCGGCGACGCGGCAGATCGTGGCGGTCGCGCGCCGCGCCGCGCCGCACTTGAAGGTCCTGGTGCGCACGCGGTACGTGAGCGAGGTCGACGCGCTCTACCTGCTCGGCGCCGACGTGGTCGTGCCGGAGGAGTTCGAGACGTCGCTCGAGCTGGCCGGTGCGGCGATGGCGGCCTTCGGGGTGCCCGGCCGCGCCGTCGAACGGGACAAGGTGCGCATCCGGCAGGAACGGTACGCCTCGCTGGCGGCGGGCGGGCACGCGACGCCGGCCGCCGCGCCCCTGGCGGCGTTGCTGAGCGCCGCCGACCTGGAAGAGCTGGCGCTGGGGGAGGCCTGCGCCGCCGCGGGGCGGACCCTGCGCGACCTGGACCTGCGCGGGCGTTCGGGCGCCACCGTGGTGGCCGTCGCGCGCGGGAGCGAACTGACGGGCAACCCCCCGCCGGATCACGTCCTGCGGTCGGGGGACGTGCTCTGGGTGTGGGGGCAGCCGGAGCAGACGGAGGCGGCGCGGGAGCTGCTCCGGACGCATGGCGAACATGAGGGGAGCTGATCATGTCGGGGACCATCACGACCCGTGATCTGACCCCCGCGCTCTGGCCCCAGGTCGAAAAGCTCTTCGGAAACAAGGGCGCCTGCGGTGGTTGCTGGTGCCAGGCCTGGCGCATCGGCCCCGGCGAGAAGTGGGACGAGATCAAGGGCGATCCGGCCAAGGCGCGGCTGCGCGCCGGCGTCGCGGAGGGGAGCGTCCACGCCGCGCTGGCCTTCGACGGCGAGCGGCCGGTGGGCTGGTGCACCTTCGGGCCGCGCCTGTCGTTCCCGAAGCTGGCCCGGGCCCGCACCCTGAAGTGCGACGATGCCGAGCGTGTCTGGTCGATCACCTGCTTCTTCATCGTGCGTGACCAGCGTGGGCGGGGCGTGGCCACGGCGCTGCTCGGCCACGCGTTGCGCGCGATGAAGCGCCGCGGAGTCGGGATCGTCGAGGGGTACCCGTCGAAGCCCGACGCCGAGGGCAACTACGTGCCCACCTTCGCCTGGACCGGGACGCAGTCGCTGTTCCGCATGGCGGGGTTCGAGGTGGGCGGCACTCGCGAAGGGGGCAGGCAGAGGGTCCGTTTGTCACTGACTTCCGGGAGCTCGCGATGATCGAGAAGTACCATTTCACGGGTTTTCCGCCG
>JAURXS010000155.1 GCA_030654305.1 bacterium
CCAATCCCGCCGCGGTCGCGATGCCGGACGGCGAGCCGATCCCGGCCGGGTTCGCCTACGTGCCCGCCGGGTTGGACACGCTGGGCAGCCCCGCCGATGAGCCGGGCCACGAGGCGGACGAGGCCCTCCACGTCGTCACCCTGACGCGGGCCCTGTTCGTGGCGATGCACGAGGTGACGCAGGGCGAGTACGAGGCGCTGGTCGGCGGCTACCCGAGCGACTTCATCGGCGACGACCGGCCCGTGGAACAGGTCGACTGGTTCGACGCCGTGGCCTACTGCAACGCGCTGTCGCTCGCCGAGGGGCTGGCCCCGGCCTACGACATCGCCGGCGAGACGGTCGCCTGGGACCGCGATGCCGACGGCTACCGCCTGCCGACCGAAGCGGAGTGGGAGTTCGCCTGCCGCGCCGGCACCGTCACGGCCTACTGCAACGGATCGGCCGCCGCGCGGGGCTGCGTGGACGACGGGGTGCTGTCGCTGGTCGGGGTTTTCTGCGTCACCGACGTCGCCGACGACAACCTCGCCAGCGGCGATCCCGACGGCCCCGACGGACCCGCCGAGGTGGGTGGGCTCCTGGCCAACGAGTGGGGGCTGTTCGACATGCACGGCAACGTCTACGAGTGGTGCTGGGACTGGTTCGGCGACGGGACCGCGGACGGGAGCGTCGACCCCGCGGGGCCCGAGTCGGGTACGCTCAGGGTGATCCGCGGCGGCTGCTGGACGAGCCCGCTGGAGGCGTGCCGGTCAGCGGCGCGCAGCGCCGCCGACCCGACGATGTCCAACTCGGGGGTGGGGTTGCGGGTGGTGCGGTGGGCGGATCCCGCGGCTCGGTGACGGCTGCGCGCGTCAGTTCAGGCCGAACGAGATGTCGTCGCTGAGCTCGTTGGCGTCGTCCGCCCGGTGGGGGAAGTGCTGCCGCAGCTTCTCGCCGATCCGCGCGATCCCCGCCTCGATGCCGCCGGCGAAGTCGTCCGCCGCGAACCGCGCGGCCATCAGCGCCGCCACGTCCTGCCAGAAGCTGTCGCCGACCTGCCGGTGCAGCTCCTCGTCCCCGACGATCGCGAAGCGCCGCGCCCGCACCGCCAGGTAGACCAGCACGCCGTTGCGCTCGCCGGTGGCGTGCATCCCCATCTTGCCGAACAGCTCCCGCGCCCGCAGGTAGGGGTCGCCGCCGGACGGTTCGCCCTTGGGCACGTCCCGCTCGACGTGGAAGCGGATCTCCCCGCTGGTGCGCTGCTCGGCCGCGTGGATGGCCGCCACGATCCGCTGCTGCTCGTCGCGGCTGAAGAACTTGCGGGGCACGCTGCTACGATTCGCCATGTCACCAACCTCCGCTCGCGCCGCCGCCGCCGCTGAAGCCGCCGCCGCCGCTGAAACCGCCACCGCCGCCGCCGAAGCTCCCGCCGCCGCCGCCCCAGCCGCCGCCTCGCCCGCCGCGGCCGCTGGACATCGCCGAAGCGACGATCAGCGGGCCGAGCCAGCGGCTGCGGCCGGCGCCGCCGCCGCCGATCAGCGCGATCAGGATCAGGGGCAGCAGCAGGCCGCCGAGCCCGCGGCTGCGGCGCCCGCTCGCTTCGCGGGGCGTCTGGCCGAACTGTCCCTGGGCCAGCGGGTCGTCCGGGGCCAGGCGCTGGGCCACGCGGACCATGACCAGCGCGAAGCGCCGGAACGCCTGGTCCGAGGGGATCTGCTGCATCTCCTGGATGATGCTGCGCGAGACCGCGTCGGTCAGGCGCTCCTCGTTCTCGTAGGCGACCTCGAGCCGCGACGCCCGCTGTTGCGGGAACACCGCGAACAGCAGGCCGTCGAGCCGCTCGCGGCTCCCGATCTTCCAGTGCTCGAACAGGCGGTTGGTGTAGTCGGCGATCTCGCCGTCGAACTCCGGCAGCACGGCGATCACGAACTGGATGCCGGTGCGCCGGTGGAAGGCCTCCAGCTCGTTCGCGAGGGCCGCCGCCTCCTCGCGCGAGACCACGCCCACCCCGTCGGTGAAGTAGGTGGACGGCGGCGGCGGCAGCTCGGCCGCCGCCGCCGTCGCGAGCAGCAGGAGCGTCAGCGCCGTGAGGAGCAGATGCCTGACGGGGATCATGGGACGTCGCATCGCGCCTCCTCGGGCTGCGCCCGGTGTCGCCAGCCTAGAACTTCACCTCGGGCGCCTTCTCGGTGCCCTCCTGGGCCTCGAAGTAGGCCCGCTTGTCGAAGCCGAACATGCCGGCGATCACGCTGGCCGGGAAGCGCCGGATCTGCGTGTTGTAGTTCTGGGCCGTCTCGTTGAAGCGGCGGCGCTCGACGGCGATGCGGTTCTCGGTGCCCTCGAGCTGGGACTGCAGCTCCAGGAAGTTCTGGTTGGCCTTGAGGTCGGGGTACTGCTCGGCCACGACCATCAGGCGCGACAGGGCGCCGCTGAGGCCCTGCTGGGCCTGCTGGAAGCGCTGCAGGAACGCCGGGTCGTTCAGGTTCTCGGGGGTGGCCTCGACCGTGACCTTGGTGGCCTCGGCGCGGGCGCGGATGACGGCCTCGAGCGTTTCGCTCTCGTGGGCGGCGTAGCCCTTGACCGTGTTGACCAGGTTCGGGATCAGGTCGGCCCGGCGCTGGTAGACGTTTTCCACGTTGCTCCACTGGCCGTCGACGCCTTCCTGCAGGCCGACCAGGGAGTTGTACTTGCCGACCAGCGAGAACGCCACCACGGCGATCAGGGCCAGCACGCCGATCAGGACCAGTAATCCACGCGACATCTCAACCTCCTACGGGGCGGGTCATTCCACGATCGTCAGGGTGAATTGATCGTCGGGTTGCACCGATTCCGCAACTTCCATCCCCTTGACCACCCGGCCGAACACGGTGTAGCGGCCGTCCAGGTGGGGCTGCGGGGAGAGGCAGACGAAGAACTGGCTGCCGTCGGTGTCCTTCCCGGAGTGGGCGATGCCGACGGTCCCGCGCAGGAACGGCAGGCTGCTCCACTCGCTGCGCAGGGTGTAGCCGGGGCCGCCCCAGCCGGTGCCGCCGGGGTCGCCGCCCTGGATGACGAAGTCGGGCACGACCCGGTGGAAGGAGCCGTCGGCGTAGTACCCCTCGCGCACCAGTTGCACGATCGTCGCGCAGGTGCGCGGGGCGACGTCGGCCTCCAGCGCGATGGTGAACGAGCCGCGGGGCGTGCGGCAGAGCAGGCGGGGCGCCTTCGCCGGCAGGGCGGCGGCGGTCTGGCGCGGGTCGCGGGCGGCGGCCGGCAGGGTCTCCAGCAGGCTGGCCTCGCTGGGGATCAGCGCGGGCGCGGTCAGCAGCAGCGCGGCCGCGGCGGCGCGGGCCTCGCTGCGCACCTGCAGGCGGTCGTGGTCGAAGCCCTGCTCCAGCAGCGCCACGGTGCGGGCGCGCAGGGTGTCGGGCACGGCGAAGCTCGTGTCCGCGGCGAAGGTGGTCAGCGCCTGCAGCACGCCGCGGCGGACGTCGTCGCCGGCCGGGCCCTCGGCCCGCGACCAGGCGCGCGCGAGCACCCCGAGGTTGCGCGCCGAGGCGTGGCCGCCCAGCAGGCCGCAGGCCGTAGCCGTGGCGTAGGGGTCGCCGCCGAGGACGGTCCGGCGCAGGGCCGTTTCCACGGCCTCGCGGGCGCGGGCCTGCGCGGCGGGGGTGTGGCCCTCCTGCCGGAGGCGGGCCAGCGCCGCCGGCAGGGCGTCCAGGG
>JAURXS010000156.1 GCA_030654305.1 bacterium
CGGGTGCTGCGGACGCGGCGGCCCCAGGCGGCGCCCAGGGCGGCGGCCAGGGCGGCCGTGTCGTGGACGGCGCCGTCTTCGACGAACCAGGGCCCGCGGGCCCGCTCGTCCTCCAGCAGCAGGACCGCGGCCGCGGCCGCGTCGCGCCCGTCGAGCAGCGACAGGGCGCGGACGTTGCCCAGCTGCGCGGTCCAGCCGTGCTTCGCCGCGCGGAACAGCTCCAGGAAGGCCCGGTCGCGCGGGCCGTACAGGGCCGGCGGCCGCAGCGCGCAGGTGCGCAGCGGCCAGTCGCCCGCCAGCATCTGCTCGGCGGCCAGCTTGGAGCGGCCGTAGCCGGTGATCGGGGCGCAGGGGTCGCTCTCGCGGCGCGGGCGCTCCGGGCCGGCGGGGCCCGACGCGGCCAGGCTCGAGATCAGCACGAAGCGGCGCACGCTGCCCGCGCGCGCGGCCGCCTCGAGCAGGCGCCGCGTGCTCAGGACGTTGCCGCGGCGGTAGCTGTCGTCGTCGGGCGCGCGCACCACGCCGGCGCAGTGCAGCACGGCGTCGGCGCCGCGCACCAGCTCGTCCAGGCCGGCGGTGTCGGCGTCGTCGGGCAGCCCGCGCGGCGGCGCGAGCACCGCCGTCACGGTCGCGACGCGCGGGTCGAGCCAGCGGCGGTCGCTGGTCGGGCGCACCGCGGCGCGCACGGCGTGGCCGCGGGCCAGCAGCAGGTCGGCGATGTGGCTGCCGAGGAAACCCGTGGCGCCGGTCAGCGCCACCAGACCGCGCGTGCCGGCGCCGGCGCTCATGACAGCGGGAGGTCGTAGATCCGGTAGGTCTTGTACACCTTGGCGCCCAGCTTCTCGAGGATGCGGTTCATGGCGGTGTTGTTCTCGAGGATCCAGCTGCACTCGCCGGCGGTGATGCCGCCCTTGACCGCGGCCTTGTAGCTGCGCAGGACCATCAGCACGTCCACGCCCTTGTGGCGGTGCTCGGGCAGCACGCCCATCAGCAGGGTGCGCGCGTAGACGATCTTCTTGCGGTCGGCGATGAAGCGGAAGATCCCGAAGGGGAACAGGCGGCCGCGGACGCGCTTGAGCGCCAGGTTGAAGTCCGGCACGGTCATGCTGAAGCCCACCGGCTCGCCCTTCCACTCGGCGATCAGCAGCAGGTTCTCGTTGACCATCGTCTTCATCTCGCGGCCCGCGAAGTAGAACTCGTCGGGGTCCATGGGGATGAAGCCCCAGTTCTCGTGCCAGCAGCGGTTGTAGAGCCCGCGGATCAGCTCGACCTCGTTGCGGAAGTCCTTCTTGTTGATCGGCCGCACGGTCAGGTCGCTCTCGCCCCGGAAGACCTGCTTCGCGTTCTCCAGCACGCGCGCGGGCAGCGTGAAGCCGTCGGCGGTGATGCGCCAGGCCCACAGGTCGCGGCTCTTGGCCAGGCCCGGGTACGACTCCAGCAGGTCCTGGTACCAGACCGGGTTGTAGGACATGCCGGTGACCGGGGACGACGGCTCGCCCGCGATCAGCAGGCCCGGGTTGTCGTGGTTGGTCGTGAAGTTCAGCGGCCCGCGCATGGTCGTCTGGCCCTGCCCGCGCAGCCAGTCCCGGGCGGTGTCGAGCAGGGCGTGGGCGGTCGCGCGGTCCCGTTCGCACTCGAAGAAGCCGAAGAAGCCCGTGGTCTCGTGCCAGTGCTCGTTGTGGTAGCGGTCGACGCAGGCGCCCACGCGCCCGACCACCCGGCCGTCGCGGCGCGCCAGCCAGAGCCGGGTCTCGGCGTGGCGGAAGAACGGGTTGTGGGCCGGGTCGAGGAACTCGCGCAGCTGCTTCAGCAGCGGGAAGACGTAGTGGGGGTCGTCGGCGTAGACGTCGTACGGCAGCTGCAGGAAGGCCTCGAGGTCGCGCTTGCCGGCGACGGGGGTGATCGCGACGCCCATGCGGTCTCCTCGGGGGATCGGGTCAGACGACGCCCAGTTCGCGGCCCACGCGGGTCATGATGTCCATGGCCCGGTGCACCTCGTCCTCGGTGTGGGTGGCCATCAGGCTGAGCCGGATCAGGGCGTTGCCCTTCTCCACGGCGGGGGAGACCACGGGGTTGACGAAGACGCCCTCCTCGAACAGCCGCCCGCACATCTGGAAGGCCATCAGGTCCTCGCCGATGACCGCCGGGATGATGGGCGTGTTCGAGGGGCCGGTGTCGAAGCCGGCGTCCTGCAGGCGCTCCATCATGACCTCGGTGTTGCGCCACAGCTGCTTCAGGCGCCAGTCCTCCTCGAGCATCACGTCGACCGCCGCGGAGACCGAGGCCACCGAGGCCGGCGGCATGCTCGCCGAGAAGATCAGCGAGCGCGCGATGTGCTGGATGAAGTGGATGGTGTCCTTGTCCGCGGCGATGAAGCCGCCGACCGAGGCCAGCGACTTGCTGAAGGTGCCCATGATCAGGGGCACGCGGTCGGTGACCCCGAAGTGGTCGGCGGTGCCGCGGCCCTGCTTGCCCAGCACGCCGACGCCGTGCGCGTCGTCGATCATCAGGGAGGCGCCGTGGCGCTCGGCCAGTTCCAGGATCTCCGGGATCTTCGCGATGTCCCCGTGCATGGAGAACACGCCGTCCACGACGATGAGCTTGCCGTCGGTGGTGCAGACGTCCAGGGTGTGGGCCAGCGACGCCATGTCGTTGTGCTTGTACTTCTTGACCTGCCCGAAGCTCAGGCGGGTGCCGTCGATGATCGAGGCGTGGTCGGTGCGGTCGACGATGACGGTGTCGTTGCGGCCGACCAGCGCGGAGATCGCGCCCAGGTTGACCATCATGCCCGTCGAGAAGACCAGGGCGGCCTCCTTGCCGACCAGCCGGGCCAGCTTCTCCTCCAGCTCGAGGTGGATGTCCAGGGTGCCGTTCAGCAGCCGCGAACCGGCGCAACCGGTGCCGTACTTGTCCAGGGCCAGCTTGGCGGCTTCCTTCACCCGGGGGTGGTTCGTCAGGCCCAGGTAGTTGTTGCTCCCGAGCATGATGACTTCACGGCCATCGATCCGGACCGTGTTCTCCTGGGCCGATTCGATCACCCGGAAGAAATGGTAGAGCCCGGCGGCCTGGAGATCCCTGGCCGTGGTGAAGTGGGCGACCTTGTCGAACAGACCCATGTTACCGTGTTCCTTGTTGAACCGTCGGCTGCACGTATTGAAATCCGTTCTCGATTACGGGCGCAGTCGGCCCAGAACATATACGGGTTCGCAGCCGCATACCAATAAATTTACGTCAGGTCGAAGCCGGCTCCCGGCGTCTCCCGACCGTCCTGCCGCTCCGGTGCAGCAGCCCCCGCGCTTCCCAGGCCAGGAACGCGGCCATGGCGATCAGCCCGGCGGCGATGCCCGCCAGCAGCCATTCCCCGTCGCGCAGGAAGCCCGCGCACTGCCACCCCAGAGCCCCGATCGTCGTCGCCAGCATGAACAGCGCGGGCACGAGGGTGGCGGCGCGGGGCTTGTGCAACCCGACCAGCCAGCTCGAGACCACCAGCAGGCTGAGCGCTGCTACCAGCTGGTTCGCGGCGCCGAAGACGGGCCAGATCCGGTGGTAGCTGTCGCTGGCCCCCAGCCAGCCGGCCGCCAGGACCGTGGCCAGGGTGGCGCCCCAGCGGCCGCCGACCACCGGAGCGTCGCGCACGAGTTCCTGCAGGACGAAGCGGGCCAGCCGGGTCGAGGTGTCCAGGGTGGTGATCACGAAGGCGTTGATCATCAGGATGCCGAAGAACAGTCCGACCGACGCGCCCAGCCCCGGCAGGGCGTCGGTCAGGCGGCCGAAGCCCGTGGCGAAGGCGACGATGGGACCGCCGCCCGCCGGGCCCATCAGCTGCTGCAGGCTGCCGGCGGCGGGCGCAGCGCCGGCGTCCCAGGCCAGGGCCCCGGCGGCGATCAGCACCACCATCACCGCCAGGCCCGCTTCCAGGATCATGGCGCCGAAGCCGATGCGCAGCCCGTCGCTCTCGCGGGAGATCTGCTTACTGGTGGTGCCGCCGGCGACCAGGGAGTGGAAGCCCGAGATGGCGCCGCAGGCGATCATCACGCACAGCATGGGCCAGACGGGCCCCTGTCCCGGCGCGGACAGGCCGGTGAAGGCCGGCGCCCCCAACGTCGGGTGCAGCGCGACCAGGCCCAGCACACCGCCGCCGATGCCCAGGTAGAGGATCCAGGTGCTCAAGTAGTCGCGCGGCTGCAGCAGCAGCCAGACCGGCAGCGTCGAAGCCAAGACGCAGTAGGCCATCAGGATCCAGAACCAGATGGTGGCGGCCGGGACCCCGAGCACCGTCGGCGGCAGCGTGACGGGCAGCCGCACGCCCAGCCAGACCAGGGCGGCCAGCGCGGTCAGGGCCAGCAGCGTGTAGGGCAGCAGGGGCCGCCCCGGCCGCAGCACGCCGGCCCCGAACACGGCCGCCACCAGGATCAGGCCGAAGGTGGGCAGCACGATGCCGGGTTCCTTGACCAGGGTCTGGGCGGTGATCACGCCGAAGACCGCGACCACCATCACCAGCGTGCACCACAGGAAGACCGAGAGGATCAAGCGCGCGCGGCCGCCCAGCGTGGACTCCGCGATCTCGCCGATCGACACGCCGCCGCTGCGGACCGACGCCATCAGCGAGACGTAGTCGTGGACGGCGCCCATGAAGACCGAACCCAGGGCGATCCAGCCCAGGGCCGCGGCCCAGCCGAAGTAGAGCACGCCGAGCAGCGGTCCCACGATCGGGCCGGCGCCGGCGATCGAGGAGAAGTGGTGGCCGAACAGGACGGGCGCGCGCGTGGCGTGGTAGTCCACGCCGTCGGCCCGGCTGCGGCTCGGCACGACGATCGCGTCGTCGGGCCCGATCAGGCGGCTCGCGATGCGGCGACCGTACCAGCGGTAGCCGATCACGAGCCAGGCGGCGGCTAGGCCGGCGATCCACAGGCTGTTCAACGCGCCTCCTGCACTGCGTCGCGAGTCAGTCCCGCGACGGTTCCTCCCCGAAGACCTCGGCCTCGAAGATGTGGAAACGGGCGCCCCGGCGCCAGGCGCCGGCATCCAGGCCGGCCTTGAGGCTGAGCTGGTCGAGCAGCGTCTCGCGGTCCCAGCCCTGTTCGGCGGCGACCTGGGGCAGGAAGACCGCCCGCGCGCTCCCGCAGGCCATGACGACGCCGTGCCGCGGCACTTCGATCGCGGTCCAGTCGGCGACGGCCCGCAGCGGCGACAGGGCCGAGATCTCCAGCGTCAGGCCGGGCAGCTCGTCCGCGGTCAGGGGCAGGAAGCGCGGGTCGCGGAACGCGGCCGCCAGGGCGTTGGCGACCACGGCCTCGCACAGGGGCGCCGTGCCCGCGATGTCGCCGATGCAGCCCCGCAACCGCCCGCGGCGGTGCAGCGACACGAAGGCGCCGCGCCGCTCCAGCAGCGGTCCGCTCAACTCCGTGTCGGCGGCTGCGGCGAAGGCCCTGGGCAGCGGCGGGGGTTCGCCCCGCACCGCCGCGTCCACGGCCGCGCGCGCGAG
>JAURXS010000157.1 GCA_030654305.1 bacterium
CGGGCTCTCGAGGTACAGGGGGGACGCCTCGCCCGCGAGGCGCGCGTCGCCGGCCTCGGCGAACAGCGCGGCGTACTGCTGCAGCGTGCGCACGGGGAAGGTGTGGCGCGCGTCGTCCCAGAGGCGACCGGGCGGCGGCGCCGCCGGGTCGAACCCGAAGAAGTCGGTCTCCTTCATCGGGCAGACGAAGATCCCGGGGTGCTGGCCGGCGTAGCGCGCCAACGCCGTGGTGCCCGACTTGGCGGCGCCGATGATCAGGAAATCGGGCAGACGCATGGGACAACTCCTGTCGGATCGCAATCGCATTAGCGGGCGAGATGCTCCCCGCCGTCGACGAGGATCGTCTGGCCGGTCACCGCCCGGCATCCCAGCAGGAACAGCAGCGCATCGGCCACGTCGTCGGGCGTCGGGAAGCGGCGCAGCGGCAGCGCGTCGCGGGACACGTGCGCGTAGGACTCCGGCGGCGACGCGGGCGGCAGCACGGCGCCCAGGGCGATCTCGTTGACGCGCACGCGCGGCGCCAGGGCCAGCGCCAGGTTGCGGGTCAGGTCGTGCAGGGCGGCCTTGCTCTGGGTGTAGGCGAAGTAGTCGGCGCGGGGGCGCAGGGCGTGGACGTCGTTGAGGTTCACGATGTCGCCCTCGCGGTCGGGTGGCAGCGCGGCGGCGAAGGCCTGGCTCAACAGCAGCGGGGCGCGCAGGTTGACCCGCTGCATGCGGCTCCAGACGTCCAGGTCGGTGGCCGCGAAGCGGCCCTGGTCGAAGAGCGAGGCGTTGTTGACCAGGATGTCGACCGGCCCCAGCTCGGCGGAGGCCTCGTCCAGCAGCCGCGCCGGCACGTCGGCGTCCAGCAGGTCCCCCTGCACCAGGGTCGCGCGGGCGCCCAGCTCCGAGATCGCGAACGCGGTGGCGCGGGCCTCGACCAGAGAGCGGTTGTGGTGGACGGCCACGTCGACGCCGGCTCTGGCCAGGCCCAGGGCGAGCACGCGGCCGACGCGCACCGCGCCGCCGGTCACCAGGGCGACGCGCCCCTTCAGCTCGGTCATGATTCCACCTTCCTCAACGTGACCACCAGCGCGCCCTCGCCGCCCCAGTCCCGGGGCGCGGGCTGCCAGTTCGCGACGATGTCGGGATGGGCCCGCAGCCAGTCCTGCACCAGCGGCGCGATCACGGGTTCTCCCTGCGAACGCAGTCCCCTGCCGTGAACCACCAGCACCTGCCGCGCGCCGCGGCGCTGCAGCAGGAAGATCTGCATCTCCAGCTTCTCGAGCGCCTGGGCGGCCCGCAGCTGCCGCAGGTGGATGGCCGGCGGCGGCTCGCCCGAGGGGCGGGGGCGATCCTCGGCCTCGTAGGCCTCGTGGCGGATGGAGCGGCCCGTCCCCTTGGTGCGGCCGCTGCTGCCGGGTTGGCGGCTCTTGTGCTTACCCATGCTCGCCGCCCCCGGTCACAGGCCGCTGCAGCCGCACGACGGTGGCGCCCCAGCTGCCGGCGTCGGGCGCCGTGCCGAAGCTCGCCACGGCCGGGTGCCGCGCCAGCTCCGCGCGCACGATCTCCCGCTGCACGCCGATCCCCTTGCCGTGGATGATGCGCACGTCGAGGATGCCGCGCTCCAGGCAGGCGTCCAGGTAGTCGCGCACCAGGTCCTTCACGTCCCGCGGCAGGAACATG
>JAURXS010000158.1 GCA_030654305.1 bacterium
CACGGCGACGACGGCCAGCGAAGCCCCCACCGGCACGTGATACCACGGCATGATGAGCATCTTGCTGCCGATGAAGGTGAGCACCATGGCCAGGCCGTATTTCAGCAGATGGAAGCGGTCAGCCACGTCGGCCAGCAGGAAATACAGCGCCCGCAGGCCCATGATGGCGAAGATGTTTGAGGTGAAGACGATGAAGGGGTCGGTGGTGATCGCGAAGATCGCGGGGATGGAGTCGACGGCGAACACGATGTCCGTCGCCTCGACCACAACCAACACCATCAGCAGCGGCGTCGCCAGCCACCGGCCGCCCTCCTTGACGACGAAGCGGGCGCCGCGGTAGTCGGAGGTGAGGGGGATGAAGCGCCGGAACACCTTCATCACGGGGTTGCGCTCGGGGTGGATCTCGCCGCCGCGGTGCAGCAGCAGCTTGACGCCGGTGAAGAGCAGGAACGCGCCGAAGACGTAGATGATCCAGTGGAAGCGGTGGATCAGCGCGGCGCCGGTCACGATGAACAGCGCGCGCATGACCAAGGCGCCCAGGATGCCCCAGAACAGGACCCGGTGCTGGAGCTTCGCCGGCACGGCGAAGAAGGAGAACAGCACGATGAACACGAACAGGTTGTCGACCGAGAGCGCCTTCTCGAGCAGGTAGCCGGTCAGGAACTCCAGCCCGTGGACCGCGCCGAAGTGGTGCCAGATCCAGGCGTTGAACAGCAGGGAGATGCCGATCCAGACCCCCGACCAGATCAGCGCCTCGCGGACGTGGATCTCGTGGGCCCGACGGTTGAAGATCCCGAGGTCCAGCGCCAGCAACACCAGCACGAACCCGATGAAGCCGGCCCAGAGCGCCGGCGTCCCGACCGAAATCCCCTCCATGTGCACCTCGCGTTGGTCCGCCCCCCGCCGCGGCAACCGCGCCGCCGGCGGGCCGGTACCCAAGATAGGGCCGGGGCGCCCGGCGGGAAACGGCGATCTTCCCCTTCGCGCGGACCCGGTCAGGGCACGAGCAGGATTTTCGTCGACGTCGATCCGCCGCGTCCGGTCATTTCGGCCACGTAGGAGCCGGCGGCGGCCCGGCGCCCCCCGGCGTCGCAGCCGTCCCAGCGCAACGCGTGCGTCCCGGCGCCCAGTTCTCCTTCCAGCAGGACCCGCACGAGCCGGCCGGCGAGATCGTGGACGGTCAGACGAACGCGCTCGGGGCGGTCGAGCCGCCAGCGCAGCGTCGTGGAGGGATTGGCCGGGTTGGGCGAGGCGAGCAACACCGCCGCCGCTGCGGGCGCGGGCTCGTCGACCGCGGTGGCCGCCGTGAACTCGTAGCAGCCCATGTCGACCTGCGCCCCTTGGCGCCGGACGCGCCCGGCGAGGTCGAACTCCGGCAACCAGCTCGACGCCGACGCGACGTCCCCCGCGTCGCGGCAGGGGGACGCAGCGCTCGGGTCGCCGGGGCCGTGGACGGCGGGCCGGAACAGCGGGTCCAGGTCCAGGCCGCCGAGCCCCTCGCCGTAGCCCTGGACGTCGCTGTACCGGATCTGGCAGGCCCGCGGTTCGAGGATCTGGTAGAGGTCGTGGTGGTTGGTCGCGTTGCCCCAGACCACGCAGCCGACGTAACGGGGGCGGCTGTGGTAGTGGTCGACGCCGCCGGCGGTGCGGTCGAAGACCTCCGGGTTGAGCACGCGGTTGCCGATCACCGTGACGTGCACCAGGCGGGGGGAGCAGAGTCCGGCGAACACCGCGCCGGCGCGGCTCCAGGCGACATTGTCGTGCAGCAGCGAGTTGACGAGCAGCGGCGCCGCGCCGTAGTGCACGGCCAGCGCGCCGCCGCGGTCGGCGCAGTTGTGGCGCAGGACGCAGCCGGAAACCTCGAGCCGCGAGCGGCCCACCACGCGCAGCGCGCCGCCGGCGCCGTCGAAGCCTTGCCCGCCCACGCGAGCCGCCCCGTCATCGAGGCCGAGGCCTGGCACCGCCTTGGCGTACTCCAGGACGCAGCCGCGCAGGAACGACGGCGGGTTCGCGGCCGGGACGTTCAGCAACGTGATCCCGTTCCAGCAGCCGACGGTGTCCTGGCTCGTGTCGAAGGCGCCGGGATCGGCGGCGGTCCAGACGACGGGCAGCAACGGCGTGCCGTGCGCCTGCAGGGCGCCGTCGCGCACCACCAGGCCGAAGTAGCCGGCGAAGCGGACCGTCACGCCGGCAGCGACGGTCAGCACGGCGCCGTCGCGCACCGTCACGTCCGCGGCGACCAGGATCGAGGCGGCGTCCCAGAGCGTGTCCGCGACGATGTCGCCGCCGACGGTCAGCGAGGCGTCGCGCGCGGGCGGGGGCGCGATCGCCGGCGCGGCGGCCCGCCCCGCGCGGACGTCGACGACTGCCGGCACGACGCGCGAACCGTACAGCGGCGCGTTCTGCGGCCGGAAATCGCCGTGCTCGGGATCGCGCAGTCCCGGGTCGAGTCCGAGGATGTTGTTGTGCGGTGCCGAACCGGCATCGTCCCACGGGGTGGGGATCACTCAGCTGTATTCTCAGAGGAAGCCGAAGTGGCGCAGCGGATCCTCGTTGGTGCGGGGGTCGGCGTGGTAGGTCCAGTTGTCGCGCACGTCGGGCAGCCCGAAGGCGCCCGTCTGCACCGACAGGCCGAAGGCCAGCCCCGTCGGCAGGTTGTTGCCGGTGATGCCGGTCCAGATCATCACGTCCTGGCCGACGTCGACGGGATCGACCACGAGGTTGCGCTCGCACAGCACGCCGGCGCCGGCGCCCTGCAGGCGGACGGCGTACTCCTCGGGCCGGTAGAACGTGCAGTAGCGCACCGAGCCCGACGGGACGCGGGCGACGTCGGGGCTGTTGTCGCCGACGAAGCGCACGCCCCCGTTCAGGACGATGCAGTCCTGGATGTCCAGGTGGTTGGTGCAGAACGAGATGCAGAGCTGCTCGCCCTCGAGGTCGAGGATGGCGCCGTTGCCGGCGATCATCACGTCGAGACCCAGCTCGGCGTCCTGGAAGCGCGTGCGGTCCTCGTCCCAGGTCGTGCCGATCATCAGGCCGCCGGTGTAGACACGGCCGGTCTCGAGTTCGAGGTAGCGGTCGTAGCCGCCCTGCGCGGGCGCCGCCTCGAAGACGGCCTGCAGGGGGAGCGGCGGCGGCGCGGCGGCGACCGGCGACGCGGCGAGGCACGCCGCGATCACGGCGCCGAACGACAGGCAGAATTTGCGCAACTCAACCATCTCCCGCGTGTTGGAGCAACTTCGAGTCTACCACAGCCGGCACGCGAAAGAGCCGGCGGATTCGCGATCCGCCGGCTCCGGCTACGGGCGAGAATTCCGACTCGATCAGTCGGCGAGTTCGCCGTTGTTCATGTGGGCGCCGTAGTGATGCCCGTTCAGGTTGATCGTCGCCTCGCCGGCGCCGAAGGTGATCGTGAACGAGCGTTCGATGTGGCGCTCGATGTAGTCCTCGCCGCGCTCGACGGTGATGTCGGCGACGTAGGTGCCGGTCAGGGTGCCCGACACGGCCTGGCTGAAGTCGTGTCCGGCGCCGCGCGGGACGGCCACGTCGATCAGTTCGGCGTCGAAGGCGCCGCTCAGGGTGCGCACGAAGCGCGGGGTCTCGAACCGGTTCGAAGCGTCGCGGCTGTAGACGCCGTTGATCGTCAGCAGGTCCGTGTTCACGCCGGTGACCACGAAGGCGGCCGACAGCGCGTCCAGGTTCTGCTCGAAGCGCAGCGTGCGGTGGGTGCCGGTGCCCGAGACGATGTTGAACTCGGCCGTGCGCGCGGTGTCGGTTCCCACGACGCGGAACTGCTGGGCATGGCGTTCGGCGTCCAGGAAGCGCAGCGTGTACACCCGCGTGATGGCCGCGTAGGGCGTGCCCTCGGGGTCGCCGCGCTCGCGATCGACGGTGAGCGTCCAGATGCCGGTCGTTTCGTCGTAGTCGGCGTCGTGGAAGCGGGGACCCGGCAGGGACTTGTCGACTTCCAACCCGCCGACGGCCGAGGACAGGTCGGCGATCTGATCGGTCATGCCGCCGTTGTCGGTCGCGATGTCCGTCGCGACGACGCCGGCGGCGTCCTTGTCGGCGGTCGCGTACTCGTCGTTCGGCGAAGCGGGGTCGTCGTCGCCGCAGCCGGCCAGCATCAGGGATACGGCGAGCAAGGCGAGCAGGGTGATCCAGGTGGCGGGGGTGCGATGGGTCATCATGGCGGTCCTTCCGGTGCGGGGGGGGCGATTCGGGTTTCGGACGGACCATGCAAGGAGCTTGCCGAGGATTTGCGGACACGGCCGATCCATCGGTGAAATTATGTATCTACTATAATATCATTGCATTACGTCAGGATGTCGCACGTCGCCCGGTCACACCACCGGCCCCATCACGTACGATGAGGTACACACTAGCCCAGGCGGGTACGCCAGACTGTGGGACCGTCCCATCATATTGGAGGGCAAATTTGTTAATGATGATTAACAATATGTAAAATATACTTGACACAGCTCCTAGGGGGCCTCATCCATGGTCCCATGAAAGATGACCTCCGCACCGAAGTCCGCCGTCTGCGCTTCCAGAACGGCGAGATGACCCAGGAAGAGCTGGCGTCGAAGGTCGGCGTGAGCCGCCAGACGATCATCGCGATCGAGAAGGGCAAGTACAACCCCTCGGTCGGTCTGGCACTGCGGATCGCGCGCGCGTTCGGCGTGCGCGTCGAGGACGTGTTCGCGCTCGAGGACGAAGAACTGCTGGAGGCCCGCGATGACGAGATTGGCTGACCGGATCGGCTGGCACCCGACCACCGCGACCCTGATCGGCGCGACCCTGGTGATCGGCGGCATCCTGCTCGCGGAGATCAGCTGGTGGTTCGTCGCGCTGTCGGGAGTCGGCGCCTTCGGGCCCGGCATCCTGCGAGAGCTGGGCTGGCTGCGCGACAACGACGAGTTCGCCCGGCGCGCCGCCCAGCGCGCGGGCTACCACGCCTACCTGGCGGCCGGACTCGCGGCCTTCGTGATGATTGCCTACATCCGCTCCGGCGAACGCCACCTGAAGCACCCGGAGGAGCTGTCGACGCTCTTCCTGGTCCTGCTCTACTTCACCTGGCTGCTGAGTTCGCTGCTGTCGTTCTGGGGGGCGCGGAAGGCCGCGTCGCGCATCCTGATCGGCTTCGGGATCGCCTGGCTGATGTTCTGCGTCGCGGACAGCTGGCAGCAGCCGCTGGGGCTGCTGATGCACTCGCTGGTGGCGGCGCCCTTCTTCCTGCTGGCGGCGCTGGCGCGGCGCTGGCCGCGGATCGCGGGCGCGCTGCTGGTCGGGGCCGGCGTGTTCTTCTACGTCTTCTTCGACTTCTACTCCGACCAGCGCGGCGGGCTGATCAACAACAGCGTGACGGCGGTCCTGCTGGTGGGACCGCTGGTGGCCAGCGGGGCGGCGCTGCTCGGAGACCGGGAACGCCACGCGGCCCAACCGTGAAATGACACCGTGGCGAATACCCTGATCGCACCGTGCAAAGGGAGGGCCTGACCATGAAAAACCTGCTGATGTCCGCATGGATCCTCACATTCGGCGTCCCGGCCGTCGCAACGGCCGACACGGCGTCGCTCGAGATCGCCCGGGAGGCGTTCGACCTTCGTCTGGCCGGTCGGGTGGACGACGCGGTCCAGCGGTTGGAGGCGGGGCTGGCCGCCGATTCGACGCAGGCGGTCCTGTTCTACGAACTCTCCCGGACCAGGATGTTCCTCATGGAGTTCGAGGGCATGCAGGCCGCCATCGAGAAAGCCGTGGCGCTCGCGCCGGACAACGCCGACTACCACTACTTCGCCGGTCTGGCGACCGCCTACTCGCTCATCAACGCGGCGCACCGGGGCCGAGAGGAGCAGGCCAAGCAGTTCGCGGGCAGCATCATCGAGGAGCTGGAGTCCGCCCTGCGCTGCGACCCGGACCACCACGAGGCCAGATGTTTGCTGGTTCAGCAGTTCTCGGTCATGGCCGAGGAGATGGGCTGGGACATGGAGCGGGCGCGGGAACACGCCGGGATCCTGGAAGGAAAGGACCCGGTGATGGGGGTGAAGGCGCGCGCCAACCTGATCCCGGAGGACCAGAGAGCGCAGCTCTGGGAGAGGGTGGTCGAGGAGTACCCTGATCGATCTCTCGCCTGGTACGAAGGCTGAGACGGCTTCTTCGGCTTGGGGAATCTCGACCGGGCCGCCGAGTGCGTCGACAAGGCGCTGGCGATGGATCCCGGGCGGAACGACATCCTGCTGGGTCTGAGCACGGCCTTTGTCATGGCCGGGAACCTGGACCGGGCGGAGGCGCTCGTCCGGCGCTACCTCGAGATGGACCCACCCCTTCCCCTGAAGGCGTTCGCTTGGGCGCGGCTCGGACAACTCGAGCAACGCCAGGGGAATCTGCCCGAGGGAGAAAAGCTGATGAACGCGGCGGCGGCCATGGACCCCCATCTCTGGCGCGGGTTCATGCCGCCGCCGGCGGAGATCTTCACCCGGCCCTGATCCCGAGCGGGGCGGCTCGCCGTTCGCGCACGGAAGTCCGGCTCGCGCGCCTGCCGCCTCACTCCGTGTAGGTCGCCGCCACCTCCCTGATCCCCCGCGCGCAGGCGGCACAGAACGACTTGAGCCCCTTGGTGAACATGATGCAGTCGAGCTGCGCGCGGTACATGCCCTCGTTGCAGTAGCCCGCACCCTCGAAGGCGCCGACGACCCCTCCCAGGCCCGACTTCGCGAACCAGGCGTCGAGCTCACGC